>NZ_CAUTBW010000023.1:0-39095 GCF_963536905.1 uncultured Alloprevotella sp.
CACTCTTTCCCTACACGACGCTCTTCCGATCTGGGAGCACCTCCAAGATCCCAATTAGGAAACCACATTTCTTCAGTTTCCACGTATTGCTGTTGAGTATTGTAAATGCCGTCATGTGCTATTAAAGCTTTGAAGCGACCTTCGTGATGACCTGCCAACCAGTAAACACTGAAGCCTCCAAAACTGGCACCTACAGCACCAAGGCGTTCTTTATCGACATAGGATTCTTTTGCAATATCATCGATAGCACTTAAGTAGTCCTGCATACAAAGACCTGTGTAGTCACCACTAATCTCTTCGAGCCATTCCATACCAAATCCTGGAAGTCCTCGACGATTAGGAGCAACAACGATATATCCATTGGCTGCCATCATCTGGAAGTTCCAACGATAGCTCCAGAATTGAGATACAGGACTCTGTGGTCCACCTTCACAATAGAGTAGGGCGGGGTATTTCTTATTCGCATCAAAGTGAGGCGGATAAATAACCCAAACGAGTTCTTTCTTACCATCAATTGTCTTTACCCATCTCTCTTTTACTTCTCCCATAGTGAGTTGATCGAAAATGGGCTTGTTTTCGTTTGTTAGTTGCTGTATGGAAACAGACTTACCTTGGGGAATAATCTCAAAGAGTTCGTCTGGATGAGACATACTATGGCGTTTTGTCAAGACTCCTTTGCCCGTTGCATTGAGAGATACTAAAACGTAGTCGGCCGTTTCATTTGTCAGCTGTTTTACATGTCCTTGGAGGGTGGTAGAATAGATGTTTGTCTTACCATGCCAGCAGCCTGTAAAATAGAAACTCTTACTGTCGGGCTGCCATAGGAACTCGTTGACGCTACTTTCAAAGGATTCTGTAACGTAGGTCTTTTTCCCCGTAGCAAGTTCGTAAACACAGAGGCGGCTACGATCGCTTTCATATCCGTCACGCATCATACTGCTCCAAGCAACATATTTCCCATCTGGCGAGAATTGGGGATTTTGATCATACCCCATATTGTAATCATCTGTAGAATGCGGCGAGTTGATAGATTGTCCTTCTAAGCTTTCTGTCACTTTTACCTCTGGCGCTACAAATCCATCTGGTTTACAAAGATTACGTGTGGTCTTATTGGACAAATTATAAAGATAAATATCACTATCCGTAGAAATAGCATATTTTATTCCTGCTTTTTTGCGGCAGGTATATGCTATTTGGGTTCCGTCTGGGCTCCAAGCCAGCTGTTCTACTCCTCCAAAAGGTTCCATGGGACACTCGTAAGGTTCGCCTTTCATAATATCTTCAGCACCAGTAATGGAGTTACCATTGAAAGTGGCTACAAAAGGATGAGGGGCCGTTGTTACATAGTGATCCCAATGTTTATACATTAGATCATTAATAACCATGCCGCTAGCTTTATCTAAGTCAGCGTCATTTTGCTGAATACTTGTATTCTGTGAAACAGTTTTGATAAGAATAACTCTCTTGCTGTCAGGTGAAAAGAGAAAGTCGATAACTCCATCTTTCTCATGAGATATTTGCACACGATTACTCCCATCTGCATTCATCATCCACACTTGTCCTCCAAAGAGATAAGCAATATGTTTCCCATTATTTATATAGGTAGCACCGCCTTCGCTTTTTTCGCTTGTTGTGAGTTGCTGTATGGCCTTACTTTTCATGTCCAAAAGATACAGGACGCTATGACTCTTGTTTTGCTCCTTACTATAGTAGCTAACAGAATAGACAGCTGTTTTTCCATTGGGTGCGAGATTAACACTTCCAAGGCGTCCCATCTGCCATAAAACTTCGGGGGTCATAATGTCTGAAGAGAGTTTTGGAGTTACTTTCCCAATAAAACCATCAGCACTAACTGTTGTGGCAGCAAGAGCTGTTGCAATTAAAATAGACTTTATCATCTGTGCTTAGTATTAAAAAGGCTGATACGTCTCTTTAATTATTCTAAAAGAGAACGTATCAGCTGGTTGTGAATTTATTTGTTAGAACGATTACGTAAAGCTTCTTGCTTCTTGCGTAATTCTTCTTGTTGCTCTTGAAGAGCTTGTAGACGTGCAGCAAAACCACCCATTTTCTTATTGGGATTGTTCTTGTTATTCTTGAAGTTTTCTTCAAGTTTAGCTAAAAGTTGTGCATCGTCTGTTGTGCGACGAAGATACCACATTGTTAAAGCACTAGTTAGCAGCGATATGAAATAGTAGTAGTTCAAACCGCTAGAGTACTTGTTAAACATGAAAAAGAAGAAGACTGGCATAAGGAACATCATCCATTGCATCAGTTTCATTTGTTGTGCTTGCTCACCACTCATGCTCTCTTGTTGCTGACGCATCATAAGCCAAGAGTACAAAAGGTTTGACCCACAGAAAAGAATACAGAAGAGACTAAGGTGGTCACCTAAAAGCCAAATATTGCTGCCCCAATTAATAAGGTCATCATAGGTAGAGAGGTCATCTGCCCAAAGGAAAGATTGCTGGCGTAACTCGAAAGCATTGGGAATGAAGTTGAACATTGCAATCCACACAGGCATCTGAATAAGCATAGGTAAACAGCCTCCCATGGGACTTACCCCATATTGACTGTAGAGCGTCATCATTTCTTGCTGACGTTTCATAGCATCTTCCTTATTGGGATATTTCTTTTGTAACTCGTCTACCTTTGGCTTGAGAACGCGCATCTTGGCACTACTCATATAGCTCTTTCTTGTAGTAGGGTAGACAAGAATACGGAGAAGGAGCGTAATAATGAGTAAGACAATGCCCATATTCATTCCAAAACCTGTAAAGAAGTCGAAAATGTAGATGGTGAAGAATCTGTTGATCCAACGGATTATAGGCCAACCAAGATATACTAAATCTTGTAGTCCTAATTCTTGTTGACTAATACGGTATTGTTCCATACTTTGGAGGTAACGATATTTATTCGGACCAAAGTAGAACTGTATCTGTGTGAGTTCCTTTCCTGACGGATCAAAAGGCATAGCAAGCTGTGCACTATAGTCTTTCACAAAGCCACTATTTTCACCGCAGGTGTCGCTCTTTAAAGCAACATTACTGAATGCGTTTTTTCCTGCAATGATAACAGCACTGAAGTATTGGTTCTTAAATGCTACCCATGACACTGCTCCTTCGGGCTTTTCTTCTGTAGATTTGTATTCATTGAGCTTTTCTGTATTACCATCTTTCGTCTTATAGGTCAAGGTGGAGTACATATTCTCAAAGTAGAGCCCTTTTTCTTGCTGGCGCACTTTGTCGTTCCATGCAATTTGAAGAGGTTTGTTTGTAAACAAATGTCCCTTTGAACGGAATGCAACATTGACCATGTAGGTATTGGGGAGTAGTGTGTAATCAATATAGAGGGTGTCTCCTGTTGTAGCTCCAAGTGCAAGTGTTGCAGACGAATCTGTTTTTGCTATAGTTTGGAATGTGTAGCTCTGGAGGTTGTAAAGACCTTTTGTCGTTTCCAATTGAAACTCCATTTGCGCCGTTTTTGCATCAAATAGTGTAAGGTTCTTATTGCTCTGTTCATGGAAGTCTTTATATGATTTAAAATTGAGCAAGTGAACTTCACTCACGACACCACCTTTCGGGGAAAGAGTAACAGCAACATTCTCATTGTGAAGAACAAGGGGGGGGGCTGCTTGACTATCTGTCAAAGCCGTGTAAAACACATCGCTACTGTCAACCTTTTGAGGTTGGATAGCTTGTTGGGGCTTTGTATTTGTTGAAGGAGTTCTTTGTTTAGTTTGTGTCTGCTCTGTGCCTTGTGATTGAGCTTCTTGCGGTTTTGCAAAGTAACTATATCCTATCAGTACTAATGCTATAAGGAATAATCCTGTAAGAGTATTTTTATCCATTTATTTTTGATTCTTGCTTGCTGCTATTGCTGCTTTTACAAAGTTGAGGAAAAGAGGGTGCGGGTGTAGTACAGTGCTAGTATATTCAGGATGGAACTGGACACCGATATACCATCGCTTTTCTGGAATTTCTACAATTTCTACTAAGTCGCTTTCAGGATTAATTCCCGTACATTTCATTCCTGCATTTTCGAATTCTTCGCGATATAAATTATTGAACTCATAGCGATGGCGGTGGCGTTCGCGAATTTCTTCCTTCTGGTAGATTTCTCTAGCTCGGCTTCCTTCACGCAACATACATTCGTAGCCGCCTAGGCGCATGGTGCCGCCCATGTTCGTGATGTTTTTTTGTTCTTCCATGAGGTCGATAACGCCATGTTTGGTTTGCTGATCCATCTCAACAGAGTTTGCATCCTCATAGCCGAGAACATTTCTTGCAAATTCGATACACATCATTTGCATACCGAGGCAGATACCAAAGGTTGGGATATCGTGTTCTCGACTATAGCGTGTTGCAACAAGTTTTCCTTCAATACCGCGTTGGCCAAAACCTGGGCAGATTACCAATCCATGCATTCCTTTCAGCATGTCAGCAACAGTGGCATCTGTAATTTTTTCGGAGTTGATAAAAGTAGTTCTAACCTTATAGTCGTTATAAGTACCTGCTTGTGAGAGGCTTTCAAGAATACTTTTATATGCATCTTGCAAATCGTATTTACCTACTAGACCGATATTAACTACTTCGGTTGCTCTATGACGACGTTCCAAAAAAGAGCGCCAAGGGCCAAGTTCGGGAGTTTCACCTACGGGCATTCCCATCTTCTTCATTATCGTAGCATCAAGATGTTGTTCTTGCATGCGCAATGGAACTTCATAAATGGTAGGTTGATCAAGGCTTTGTACAACGGCATCAGGACTTACGTTGCAGAAGTTAGCAACTTTTTTCTTGAGACTGTCGCTTAGTGTATGCTCTGTGCGTAGGACCAAGATGTCTGGCTGAATACCAAGGCTTTGCAGTTCTTTTACGCTATGTTGCGTAGGTTTCGTCTTTAACTCCTTGGCAGCAGCCAAGTAGGGGACAAATGTTAAATGTATACATAAAGCATTTTGTCCTAATTCCCATTTGAGTTCTCGGATAGCTTCTAAGAACGGAAGACTCTCAATATCACCTACTGTTCCGCCTACTTCAGTAATGACAAAATCGAAGTGGTATTTTTTACCATTCAAGAGCATTGCACGCTTAATCTCATCAGTGATATGGGGAACCACCTGCACTGTTTTTCCCAAATAATCTCCGCGTCTCTCTTTTTCAATAACACTTTGGTATATTCTACCTGTTGTAACGTTATTAGCCGCACTTGTTCGAATTCCTGTGAAGCGTTCGTAGTGACCGAGGTCTAAATCGGTCTCGCGGCCGTCATCTGTCACATAGCACTCGCCATGCTCGTATGGATTTAAAGTTCCAGGATCAACATTGATATAGGGATCGAACTTCTGGATAGTAATGTTAAAGCCACGTGCTTGAAGCAGTTTGCCAATAGAGGCCGCAATGATGCCTTTACCTAAAGAACTGGCAACGCCACCCGTCACGAAGATGTACTTTGTTTCCATGCTGTGTGAAATAGAATTATTTAATTTTATGCGAAAATACAATAATGACAAGGAACTTCAAAACAAAACTAGGAGGAAAGCCTATAAAGGCTTCCTCAATGATGTTCTTTGTAAAAGAAAAGGTAAGGAGGGGTCTCTAAAGGCATCATTAGTTCGTCAAAGATTCACTACTTACCCTAATCTATCGATGTCTTATAATCAACACAAGAGCGTGAGGCCAGCAAAGGCTTTAGTTTTGCTGCTATCTCTCGATGTGTAGGATGTTGTCCATAAGTCTTAATGTCTTCAAGGCTTTCAAACAAACTATTCAGGCAGATATCCCACACCTCGCTCTCATTCTTATTTTCTCCTACCTCAATTTCTTTAATTGTAGGAATAATTGCTGGCAAAGCTTCAATTCCTTCTTTGAAAGAAAGGAAGGCTTTCTCACGATTCAGGGAATCTATATCATCGCGGAACTTGAACAAAACAATGTGTCTATACATGGACAATAAAAAATTACTAATTTTGTTGCAAAATTAAGGAAATGTGGAGAAACCTAATAGTATTTTTGTTTATTTTCTGCTGTTTTTCTTCTTGTAAAAAGACGGCAAAGGATGAAAAGTCTACACTCTTCTCTAAAACGAATAAGATGAACGTTGATGGCTATGACTGGGATCACATACAAGAGTCTGGGGAACTTATTGTTGGTACAATCTCTGGACCGGATACCTATTTCGATTATAATGGAGCTCCTATGGGGCTGCAATTCGCTCTAGCACAAAATTTTGCTCAAGAGAACGGATTGCATATAAGGATCGAATTGGCAAAAAATACACAAGAACTTTGTCAGCTACTATTGAGAAGGGATATAGATATCGCTGTATACCCTTTGAAAATGAAAGAGATTATCCAAAGCAAACTTACCGCTGCTGGAGTTCTAAATGTGAAGGCTGGTACCAGCTGGGCTGTTGCCTCTCAGAATGAAGATTTGGCCGAAGCCTTGAAGCATTGGTATCAGAAGGGGCTTGAGGAAAAAGTACAGAAAGATGAGCGACAACGAATAGAGCAGCGATTCATTGTGCATCGGCATGTAAGATCGCCATATCTTTCTCGAGAAAAAGGAATTATTTCTGTTTACGATGATTATTTCCGCGATGCAGCACGAACAACAGGATGGGACTGGCGTCTTATTGCAGCTCAGTGTTATCAAGAAAGTGGCTTTGATCCAAATGCACAAAGCGGTGCAGGTGCACAAGGACTTATGCAGCTGATGCCTGCAACAGCAGCTAGCGTTGGACTAACAGATGTTTATGCACCCAAAGAGAATATTCAGGCTGCTGCACGCTATATTAAAGTCTTGCAGCGTTCTTTCGCGAGCATAAGAGATAGGTATGAGCGAATCCACTTTATTCTTGCCGCCTATAATGCTGGTTCTGGCCATATTAAGGATGCGCAAGCGTTGGCTAGAAAGTATGGAAAAAACCCAGATTCGTGGAATGATGTTTCATTTTTTGTACAAGCATTATCGACATCTAAATATTATACAGATGAAGTAGTAAAATACGGTTATATGATTGGTTCACAAACTAGTAGGTATGTGGAAGATATTATTGAAAGATGGCGAGGATATGGTGGACGTGCAGACTTTGCCTCTCCAATAATGGCTCCTTCTGAATATCATAATATACCTAGGAAACCAAACCGTTTTACGAAAGGTACTGTTATTGTCCGCCCAGATAACGGTATTTCAGAGATTCATTAACATCTAAAATATAAGGGTATTTACATCTAAAAGTATGCATAAATATCCTTATTGCAATTGTAATTACAATAAGGATATCAATCGATAGAATAAGACTGTCAGCTGACAGCCTTATTGGGCTACTTAGCTATATGATAAAAAGCTAGATAGATAAGAATAATAATGATAATGATTTAGAACCTCTTTCACTTAATGTTACGTTTATCTAGAGCGTCTGTATAGCGCTTAGCATTAGCTTGATGTTCAGTATAAGTTTTTGCGAAATTATGAGTTCCGCTAAAATCTTCCTTGGCACACATATAAATGTAGTCGTGATGCGTATAATTCAACACTGCTTTTATACTGGCTTGTGAGGGGATACAGATGGGCCCTGGGGGAAGACCTACATATTTGTAGGTATTGTACGGACTATCTGTTTGTAAGATACTTCCACTGATTCGTTTGAGCGAGAACTGTTTTGTTGCAAATTTAACTGTGGGATCTGCTTGAAGTTTCATTCCTTGACGAAATCTATTGATGTACATTCCTGCAATCATAGGTTTCTCATCGTTATTAGTTGTTTCTTGTTCAACGATTGATGCAATAGTAATGACTTGCTGAGGAGTCAGACCAGCTTCACTTGCTTGCTGCTTGCGTGAAGATGTCCAAAATTTTTCACTCTCCTTTTGCATTCTGCTCAATAACTCTTTCGGAGTCGTGTTCCAATAAATTTCGTAGGTATTTGGTATGAACAAACAAATGATTGTGTTTGGTGTCTCCCCAAATTCTCTACATATTTTTTCACTATCAAAGGTTTCTTTGAATTCTTTGGCAGAGGGTTCAAAGTTTTTACCTAAGAATTCAGATAAATCATCTGTAGTGCGGAGGATGGGAATAGTGAGCGTTACAGGTCCTTGCTTTCCATTTCGCATATTACGAAGTAAATTAAGCGGTGAAATATTGCTCAGTTTATAGCGACCATGATGTATATGTTTCGGGTAGTTAAAGAGAAAGGCAAGGAGGCGGAATGCAGAATAATGCCCTAGAGAAGCTTCTTTATCCAATTTCGTATAGATAGAATCAATAGTGTCGTCATGATCAATATATAAATAGGTGTCTTTCTTCAAAGTATAATTGGCGAAAAACATCCAAAACACTACGAGAAAAAGTCCAAATAAAGAACTTAAAAGAATGTACAGTTTCTTGTGATTCATTACAAAAAATACTGATTAGTTGAAGTGACGAGTTCGTGGATACCGCGAACTCGTCACTTTCTTATGAGATTATACTATTTACCAAGCAAAGATGGGGTAGTGAGCCATTGTAGCATTGACTCTTGCTCGTACTTTTGCAATTACCTCTTGATCTTCGGGTGCGTTAAGTACAGTTTCAATCATTTCGGCAATTTCTGCCATAAAGTCCTCTTTTGCTCCACGCGTCGTTATAGCTGGGGTTCCTAAGCGAATACCAGACGTTTGGAAAGCAGAACGAGTATCAAATGGAACCATATTCTTATTGACCGTAATATCAGAAGCAACAAGCGCATTCTCTGCAATTTTACCAGTTAAATCTGGATATTTGCTACGAAGGTCAACAAGCATAGAATGGTTATCAGTACCACCACTAACTATCTCAAAGCCTCTCTTTGATAATTCTTTTGCCAAAGCTGCTGCATTGAGTTTTACTTGAGTTTGGTATGTCTTGAATTCAGGCTGGAGAGCCTCTCCGAAAGCCACAGCCTTAGCTGCAATAACATGTTCTAGCGGACCACCCTGTTGACCTGGAAATACGGCAGAATTGAGCAGACTTGACATCATACGAAGTTCGCCTTTCTTTGTCTTGAGTCCCCAAGGATTTTCAAAATCTTTACCCATAAGTATAATTCCTCCACGAGGCCCACGCAACGTCTTATGAGTGGTAGATGTTACGATATGAGCATATTTTACAGGATTGTCGAGGATTCCTGCTGCGATAAGGCCTGCAGGATGTGCCATATCTATCATGAGGAGAGCACCTACCTCGTCTGCAATTTTACGCATACGAGCATACTCCCATTCACGGCTATAAGCAGAGCCACCGCCGATGATAAGTTTCGGTTTGTGCTGGTGTGCCAGTTGTTCCATTTCGTCGTAGTCAACGCGTCCTGTTTCTTTGCAGAGATTATAACCTACTGGGTGATAAAGGATTCCAGAAGTATTGACCATAGAACCATGGGAGAGATGACCACCGTGGTCAAGATTCAATCCTAGGAAAGTATCTCCTGGTTTGAGAACTGTGAGCAAAACAGCAGCGTTAGCTTGTGCTCCTGAATGAGGTTGAACATTTGCATATTCAGCTCCAAAAAGTTTTTTTAGACGTTCAATGGCTATCGTTTCCGTCTTATCAACGATTTGGCACCCTCCATAGTAACGGTGGCCAGGATAACCTTCAGCGTACTTGTTTGTAAGACAAGAGCCCATAGCTCTCATTACTTCGTCACTGACAAAATTTTCAGAAGCAATTAACTCGATGCCTCTCATTTGACGTAGGTGTTCTTCTTCAATTAAGTTAAAGATTTCGTTGTCTCTAAGCATGTTTTAGTTATTGAAAATTAGGTCTTATTTGATGGTCATTAATTATTTGTATTCTTCTTATGTAAACTTTACGTCTTCCACATTGATTTCTTTTTCACAATAGTGGCATTGCAGAATACCTTTGTTCTCGTCAGAAATCGTAAATAATGTTGGCATCGGTTCATTATTCGTGATGCACTTGGGGTTTGGGCATTTTACTATCCTCTCTATAACCTCTGGTAATTCTATAGTCTTCTTCTCCACAACTTCGTAATTTTTAATGATACAAAGTGTAAAGTTCGGAGAAATAATGCTGAGCTGATTTAGCTCAGCATCAGTAAAGAAATGGTTTCTTACTTTGATGAGACTTTTGTGCCCCATCTTTTTGCTATCAAGATTGAAGCCCACAATAATACTAGATTCCGGACATCTCTCTAAATGGAGTATGCGAACAACTTCAAAAAGTTTATTGTTAGGAATATGGTCAATAACAGTCCCATTATCTAATGCTGCAACCTGTAGTTCCTTTTTCATAGTTAAATATCAAGAATCGTTTTATCAGACTTTATATCATTTAATGTTATGCCAAGAACATGACAGAGGATTGCTTCACGCATATAAAGCCCATTCTTAGCCTGCTGGAAATAGTAAGCGTGTGGATTATCGTCAATATCTTGCGAAATTTCATTCACGCGAGGGAGTGGATGAAGAATCTTCATGTTTTCTTTTGCTTTACAAAGCATCCGGCGTTGTAGGATGTAAGTGTCTTTTACTCTTTCGTACTCCATAAGATCTGTAAAGCGTTCTTTTTGAACTCTAGTCATATAAAGGATGTCAGCCTTTGATATAACATCTTCATTAAATTCTTCTGTTTCTGTATATCTTATACCGTGCTTTTTGCAGTAGTATTTGTATTCTGCGGGCATCTCTAAACTTTTCGGAGCAATGAAATGAAAAGTAGGATTGAAATGACGCATAGCCATAATTAGCGAGTGAACTGTACGTCCATATTTTAAATCACCTACCAAAAATATGTTGAGATTTTCCAAAGAGCCTTGTGTTTGCTGAATGGAATAAAGGTCAAGCAATGTTTGGGATGGATGTTGGTGACTCCCATCTCCTGCATTTACTATGGGTACGGGTGAAACTTCACTAGCTCTCAGTGCTGCACCTTCTAAATGGTGACGCATCACAATAGCATCAGAGTAGTTGGCCACCATCATTATTGTGTCCTTTAATGTTTCTCCTTTTGTGGAACTCGAAACTTTTGGATCAGAGAATCCTATAATCTTTGCGCCAAGTCGATTTGCTGCAGTCTCAAAAGAGAGCCTTGTGCGTGTGCTAGGTTCGAAAAATAAGGTGGCAATAATTCTTCCATCCAGAATTTTGCGATTAGGATGTCTCTCAAACTCCTTCCCCATCTCTAACAAGTAAGTCAAATCAGACTTAGAGAGATGAGCAATGGATACTAAACTGCTTTTCTGAGTCATGAACATATATATTCAAAATTCTGAGGTCAAAGTTATGTATTCTTTCAGATTGAAACAAGAAAATAAAATATATTCTGCTAATTCCTCATTAAATAATATATCATTACTCAATAATGTTATCGAGAGTGAGCAACTATTTGTTGATTGCGCCACAATATGGGCAGATTCCTAGCTGAGGTATTTCTGCTCCGCAATTGCCACAATGCAGTGTTATATAGTGTTGATTGCGATACCGCAAAATAGCATAAATCCAATAAGTCAAGAGGAGAGGAAAGCCTACATAAATTTGAACAGTGATGGTAAAGATTAGATAAAGAATCACACAGATGCAAGCAAGTCCTATAGAATGAATAACTACTTGTTGAAACGGTTCATGATGCCACAAATCTATAACTACCGTGCACCAGATAATAAAGATAAACCAAACGCTGATTATAAAAAGAACTAAGATGGGCGGGAGTTCTAGAGAGAATGGGTTGATAGTGGGGTGGAAGTAAAACTCTACCCATGTTGTTGGGACAAATTTTTGAATACTTCCGTATAATGTAGCTGCTCCAGAGATTGTAATGCACAGCAGCGTTGGATATATGCTTCTAAAAGCTCCATTCCACCCTCCTGGGGCCAGCAGTCCTGTTGAATGATAGAACAGGCGAGAGAAGCTTTGCTGACTTTTGTTTTTCCATATCATTTGGAGTACGAAAAGTAAGATGAATAATCCCAAGAGGCTCATAAATATAAGTGTTCGGCTGTTGCTGAAATTGTTGATAAACTTAGAAATTGGATCACTAGGAGTGGCTTTACTTAATAATGTTTTTTCGTGTACCCATCCTTGTGTAAACTGTTCACTTGCCACTTTAACCCACACAGAATCAATAGTATCTGTTGGAACATATTGGATGTCAGCAACAACAAGGTGTTCTTTGGCTTTTACTATGAGATGAGAAATTCCTTTTTCTCCGTCCGCTCCTGGAAGTGTCGGAGCTAATTGAAGAGAATCTGTCGTCTCAAAGTTATATCCTTCCCAATAGTGATGAGCTATTATAAAGTTTACAGAATCTACATATTGATCATCTGTGGAAACCCAATGATCCAATTTATTAGGATAAGAATAGTAACAGCTGGACAATAGTGAAGCTATCATGAGAAAGAAAAGAGAATAAATAATCTGTCGCATCCTATCTATCTAAATCTAGAAAATGAGTAATGTTATACTAGAAAGTAATATACATTTTAGGGCTATACATTGACTGCAGCAAAATAACAGGATTTTATATATCTCTTATTATATGCAAAAACTTTATGAAAGTTATGTATCTATATTACAAAAGCCTGAGCAAGGATATATTCTAATCAATGAATCCTATTAATGAAGAGGTCAAAATAAAAATACACTAAGTGCTACGATCGACGTAGTAAGGATATTTATATAGCACTATTCTATTATGAATGAAGGACCTGCATCTCGCATTTCGCGCAGTCAAATTTTAAACGAAAACGTCTACCATCAGATGATTGCAAGTACAATGGTTCTTTCCACGGAAGAGGAGCGCTATGCTTTTGTGGGCAATGTCCAAGTGCATAGCGAATACAATGTCTACAGGTCATCAAAATGGGCGACTGTGGAGGTTTTATTTCAAATGCAGGAGCAATATGATTGACACCGTGCTCTGTATAGAAATCTTTAGCAAGATGGTTGGCCACATTGGCTGTATAATCCAATTCTTGTATATAATAGCTAGAATCTTTTGCTACTTGTCTTCGCTGCTGTCGTTGATACATTTTTTGATATTCTTCAATTAGCAGCTGTTCCATTTCTCGTCGCCAAGTTGAAAGAATAGAGGAAGGGATGAAATACTTTTCTGTATTCAAGCTGAATGTTTTAACGGCGAAGATGGTATTGCCCCATTTGGATAATTGCTTAATGATATTTTCGCGTTGCGGAGTATTCGCCATTATTTTTTCTATGATAAAATCTTTTGCTATTTTGTATCCTTTCTCATCTGTAATAGTTATGGAAAATCCTTCTGGAGTTTCATTAAGTATCATCTCTATTTGAATCTTGCGTTCCGCAGAAGTCTTCTGCAGTATTGTATCAAATTTTATATCGAGATTTCTGAAAATTTTAGTCCCTCGAGAGATGCGTATAGAGCGACCTGGAAAAATTGCACTATTCACAACTTTATTGACGCGGAAGCCTTCTAGTTTTCCAAAACTATTCAGGAAGCACAGTCCATCACCTGCCGCAATATTGCTATCTTCTTTTAGGTAGAAAGCATCTCTATTTGACCTCTCAATCGTACCCACAAATTCTCCTCGTGCTTTAGGGGTTGAAAAATTGTGCACTTTAGAGCGTCCATGAAGAAAGTATTCTGTGAATCCTCGATTGAAGCTTTTACTTAACTGGGGTGTAAAGGTGTAGGTAGAAATGCCATAAGAGGTACGACAATAATCGTTTTGGCGCTTATCAATTACCTTATCAATTGCTTGCCGATAGAATGCAGTCACATTCTTTACATAGTTAAGATCTTTAAGTCGTCCTTCAATTTTGAAAGAGGATATACCTGCATCCATCATTTCTTCGATAGAAGCACTTCTGTTCATATCTTGTAAGGACAAAAGATGCTTGTCCTTTTGAATGATATTCCCCATGGCATCAATAAGATTGAAGGATAATCTACAGAATTGTGCACAATGTCCTCTGTTTGCACTTCTCCCAAAACATGATTCTGATACATAGCAACGCCCAGAATAGCTTACGCATAATGCTCCATGGATAAAACCTTCAAGAGGAATATCTACCGCGTCATAAAACTTTTTGATTTCATCTATTGATGACTCACGAGCTAAAACAATCTGAGAAAATCCCATCTTTTCCATGAATTGTGCTTTCTCTACATTTGTCATATCCATTTGTGTTGAGGAATGAAGCGCAATAGGAGGTAGATTCATCTTTAGCAGTGAGAGATCTTGCACGATCAAAGCATCGGCCCCTGCTTCATAAAGTTGATAAATCATTCTTTCAGCTTCAGCTAATTCGTCATCGTATAATATAGTGTTAAACGTTATGTAAATAGCCGCTCCAAATAGATGTGCAAAATCACATAAACGCTTAATATCTTCGATGCTATTTCCTGCAGCAGCCCGAGCACCAAAAGCTGGTGGTCCTATATAAACTGCATCTGCTCCGTGCCGTATGGCTTCGATTCCGATTTCTGCATTTTTTGCAGGGGCTAGTAATTCTATTTTTCGCATCGCATATATTTCTTTTCTGCCACAAGAATTTGTGTCTCTGTTAAAAAAATGATTGCAAAATCAGAAACGCGTGATTTCATGATTTTGCAATCTCCTTAGTCTGTCTTAGTGCAATTTATCGGCCACGCTGATAAGTTATTTCGTAATAGCATGGATAAATATTAGTATAAAGTGCCGCATTGGATTGCCCTTGTGTACTAGGGACAATCAATCGTACTTTAGCTATTTCTGATGTGTCTGAAATCTGGCGTCCTAGATTAATGAATTGTAAAGGAATTAGCCAACTGGAAGGTACCGAACTACCATAGAAAGTTTTCATAACACCACTTGCAAAAGTTCCAGAAAGTGTCCCATAAGTGTTCTGTGCAATCATGATGTCTGGATGACCTTCATAAGTAAGAACATTATTGGAAGTTTGGATACTATCTGTGGCTATATTAAATTCTGTATAGCGACAAATAACCGTTGCGGTTTCTCCCGATTCAAGTTTCTTTCCTGTTCCTTTACGTTCAATCTGCATGTATACACCTGTACCTGCGAAGAGCACATATTCGTTCTTAGATACATCAGTCGTTGAATCGTTGGCATAGAATTGACTTTCTGTGATAGTCTTGATGGGTGGGACATATATCAAGGAATCACCTGAATCTTTATCTACAACCAAAGCTCCAGTTTTTAGAAAAGCTTGGATCTGCTTTTTCTCTTGTTCTCGTTTTTCTGCATACGAATCATTATCGCTACAAGATTGGAAAAAGCTACTCATTACTACAATCACGAGCAGGATACTATATATTCTTTGTCTCATATTCAGTCGTTTTGTGTACAAAGGTAGTTTGAAGTCATCAAAAAAAGATGGATTTAACGATTTTTCTCTATCTGTAGAACCTTATTCCCAACCAAATCGTTAAATCCAGTATTTATTGATTTTATCCTAGGAGTTATTCTCCATCTGGCATAATCAAGCGATAGCCTTTTCCATGTACATTGATGATGCGCACATTCTCATCTTCCTGTAAATGCTTACGGAGGCGTGTGATGTATACGTCCATAGATCTAGCGTTGAAATAGTTGTTGTCCAGCCAGATTGCTTTTAAAGCATCGTCACGTAAGAGGACATCATTTGCGTGTGCGCATAAAAGATTTAGAAGTTCACTTTCTTTAGTGGTGAGATCTTGAACTTTATCACCGCGCACTAGTGTCTGCTTCTTTGTGTCAAATTCATAAGAACCAATTTTATAGAAGGAAAGTGCACGATTTTGTTTGTTGCTCACCCGACGCATTACAGCCTCAATTCTGAGACGAAGTTCTTCCATAGAGAATGGCTTGGTAACATAGTCGTCAGCACCAATTTTAAAACCTGTTTGGATATCTTCTTTCAGCGTCTTGGCCGTTAAGAAAATAATTGGAATGAATTCATTGATAGATCTAATTTCTTTAGCAAGTGTAAACCCATCTTTTCTAGGCATCATAACATCTAAAATGCACAGATCAAATTTTTCAGTCATAAAGATCTTATACCCTTCTTCTCCATCCACTGCCAGTTCTGTGTCAAAGCCTTTAGCTTGTAGGTACTCGCGGAGCAGCGGTCCAAGATTTTCTTCGTCTTCGCAGAGGAGAATTCTGATTCTGTTTTTCTCTTCCATAGTTTTTTATTTTTTGTGCTTGCCTAAATTAGGCCGGCGGGTTTATATTTATTGATTTATGATTTTTTGATGATAGGGAGACTTATTATAAATTTTGTTCCTCTACCATAGTCACTTTCTGCGTGGATATTTCCTTTGTGATAGTCTATCACTTTTTTTACATAAGCTAGTCCTAGGCCAAATCCCTTAACATCGTGTCGGTTGCCTGTATGTGAACGATAGAACTTTTCAAATATTTTTTTTAAATCTTCTTTTCTTATGCCGATGCCATTATCTTGGATACTTATATAAATTTTATCTCCTTTATTATACGAATCTATCGTCAATTCGATCTTTTTGTCCGCTGATTTATATTTTATTGCATTGTCAAGCAAATTGAAGATAACATTTGTCATGTGCATCTGGTCAACAAACACTATGGTATCTGCAGCCTCTAAATGAGTTTTTAGACTGCCTCCATTAGTTTCTACTTTTAATCGGAACGTATCTGTTACATCCTTCAATAGGTTGTTAATGTCAACCTCTTTTCGCTTGAATGTACCTCCCTTTTCATCGAACATTGACATTTGAAGTACTTTCTCCACTTGAAAACGCAAGCGTTTTGTTTCATCATTGATAATACCTGAGAGATGCTTTAACATATCTCCACTCTTTGTAACTGATGGATCTTGGAGCATTTGTGCAGCAAGAGATATTGTTGAAATTGGTGTTTTAAACTCATGCGTCATATTGTTTATGAAATCGTTCTTGATTTCTGTCAGTCTCTTTTGTCGGAAGATGGTGTAAATTGTAAATACAAACATACATAACAATATTAGCGTGAAGATAATGGCAGGAATGATAAAGCGTACACTCAGAAATATATATTTCTGCATATTGGGAAAGTGCACATACAGAACTCCCATCTTAGGGCGCGGATCGTGTTCAAAGAGTTCTTGCCTATAACTATTCTCTGATCCTTGCGGGTCATAGTCGGGGCATTTTATAATTGTATCTCCGTTGGCATTGAGAACCACATAGTGGTATGTGAAATCGTTATTTAGTCTAAGGCCATTATTAATAAATGCTTGTTTCAACTTTGAATCTATATTTGCTACACGCTTGGCTAGAGGTTCGTCGCTAGATTTATATAATGCAGCATAAGCCACTTCATCAAGCAATCCTTTTTTATATAAGTATGCTTCGCGAATTTTTGCCTTAAATTCATCAGTTGAAGAACTATCATTGAAATTTTCTGGGAGGAAGGCCTTAGGAATGCCTGACGAAGTGTGGAAATTAGCAAATTTCTTTTCTACATCATCAAGAGATTTTGCTTGAGTTGAATCTTCTGGAATTTCACTTTGTTTTCGGAGACGTTCTTGCGTCTCATCAATTTCGATATCGCGTGCCGCTTGTGCCATAGATCGGGTGACAACCGCCTCAATTTGTTCTCGGCGTATATCGATAACCTCTTGCAAATACCGTGTTTGCAGATAGAGTAGGGAAAGAAATGAAATTCCCATAACTGAGGCAATGGCCCAAATGGTAGACTTCTTCATGTGACATCTGAACTTCTATGCTCGCAAAAATACAGAAAGAAGTTATTGACAGCTAATAAACTGCATAAAAAATAGTGATTTATAAATAATTTTAAGAAAAACACTCATTGATTAGTTGATAAAAAAACAAATAGATCGTTGTAATAGAAAAAAGCTTTAATATATTATTCTAATTATTGAGTTTGGGTTAACTACTTTGAGATGTTCGATAGAAGATCTGGTTTATTTTGTCCTCTCAAAATTACTCCTTTGCTGTGATGACCATCCATTTTGATTATCAAAGGTACTGGCAAATGGACATGGCGTACAAAAGGAGTTTCAAATAAAGCTGGATGTTGGGTAAGCCATTCTTCATCGAATGATCCATCGCCAGTGGAGGGAGTGATGGTGAAATAACCAATACCCAGGCTTGTAAGATTTTGGAAGAAGTGTGTACCCTGAGAAGGATCTACTCTATAATTGGGGAGACCACACTCTACAATTGTTCTTGCTGCACTGATTTGTGAAAATTGTACGGGAATACCCAACCAAGGGTCAGAAGAGCCCCAGCGTCCTGGACCAATGAGAACATATTCTTTACCATCTGCAGCTAGTCGTTCGTTGATTTCTGCAATTTGTTGTGCTATCTCTTGATTTTTTGCTGCATCAAAATTGGCTGATGGCACATAGACTATATCTTGTATATCTGAAACAATGCCATTACCTAGGACATTCTCTGAATAAATCAATAAAAAATCTTCATTTTTTATAATAATATCCTCTCCAAGATCTTCTCGATTGTCTACAATGGGACGAATCTGTAGAAGATAGAAATGTGCTATTTCATAATTGGAGACATCAAGAGCAAATTCTATTTCTACATGTCGCCCCATTTCATTGCGTCCAATGTTAAGTAGACTTTCTATGGTCTTAGCAACGGGAAAAGGAGAATAATGGAGTAATCTGTCGAAGGTTATGAGAAGGCGTCCTGTTTTTTGAGCCCCAGGAATAATTCGATGGTCATTGAAATCATAAGTTGATGCCACTTGTTGCAGACTCATATTCTCTCGTGCATCAGTAACTTTTAGGCTGAGAAGATTAAACGCTTCACTGGTACTAAATTTTGGAGCTAGATTGTCCAAATCAAGTGCAAAAAAATGAGTTTGCGTTTCTTTTAATGCCAATTCAGGTGTAGAGAGTTGAAGTATATGATTTGTATGTTTTGGAGAAAAGCGAAGTGTCTGTCCACCATCGACAATATACTTTCCTAACCCAAAAGCAATGTTGGCAATACCATCTTCTGCTTGCTCATGTCCAAGAGGATAAAAATTAAGAGAGCGAGCTACACCACTCATCGTAGGATAGAATAGATTGTTATGTTTTGTTCCAACTACTTCTTGAATAACAATCGCCATCTTTTCTTGGTCTATGAGATTCTGAGTAGCTGTGAGATAGTTTTTACTCGCACGGTAGAAGACACTTGCATACACAGCCTTTATAGCACCTCTCAAGAGTCGCATCATTTCTTTTTGATCCTCGATATGCGGAATCATATATGTAGAATAGATGCCAGCAAATGGCTGATAATGAGAATCTTCCAACAATGAAGAAGATCTAACAGCAATAGGTCCATGTACTATATTCAGCAAAGAGAGCAAGTCTTCCAACACTTGATTTGGCAGTGTGGCCTGCTCAAAAGTGGCTAGTATTTCTTCATCGCTAGCATTGCTTAGCGCAAGAGGATAGAGCTCGTTCTCTTCCATAAAAGCATCGAAGATATCTGTACAAACAACAACCGTCTTAGGGATGTTTACGGTAAAAGTTTGTGTAGACAATCGCGGATACCGACGTACCATTGCTGACATAAATGCTAGGCCACGTCCTTTACCACCCAATGAGCCATGGCCAATGCGCGCAAAGGAAGCATACTCGTCGAAGCGATCTTTTTGAAAGATTGCTACTACTCCTTCGTTCTTCATGTGTCGGTATTCTACAATCAAATCGAAGATAAGCTGACGGGCTTCATCCATATTTGTGTATTCTTCCACATCTATGTGTTTTAGTACCACTGCTGGCGGGAACATAGCACGGCTAAAGAAGAAGCGGCTAAAGTGGTTGTGGCTTAGATGATAACGCAGAGATTTCTCAGGAATTTTCCAAATATAGAGTTGTAAATCATGAAGCGATTTGATACGATGTATGGGCTGATGCGTGTTGGGGTCTATAATGATAAAATCACCAAAGCCGAAATGCTTTGTTATTTCAGAGCGGAGGTCTTGAGGATAGCTTTTAGAGTTTTTACTGATAAAAGAAGCCACAAGTTTGTGAGCATATTGTATATTGCTATCCTCACTCGATTCTAATATCAGTGGAATGTGGTGGTCTTTACTCTTAATGTATTCTCCAAGATGCGCTCCTGCAATAGGATCTTTTTCTCCATTACGCATAAAGCTCATATCAGAGATAACTCCAAGGATGTTATCATCAAACTTTTCTAAAAGTTCTTGAGCCTCTTCGTAGGAGCGCGCCAATAGAATTTTAGGTCTACCACGCATTCTCATAGTCTTGAGTTGGTCGTTGAGAGCTTCTTTAGAAAACTCCAAACTCTGTTCTAATACAAAATGATAGAGAAGTGGGAGAGCTGCCGAATAGAATCTAACACTGTCTTCTACCAAAAGAATGTTCTGTACGGAAGCCTCATGCGTGTCATGCTCAGCATTCCATTTATCCTCTATAAGTTTGATTATTGCAAGAAGGAGGTCTGCATTTCCTAACCACGAAAATACATAGTCAACTGTTGAGAGATCTTCTTTAGCCATTCTTCGTGTTACTTCTTTTGAAAAAGGAGTTAACACTGCAATAGTAATATCAGGATACTGTTGTTTTATGTCCTTTGCTGACGCGAAAGTGTCTCGGTTATCCATATTCGGCATAACGATGACGAGTTCGAAATGGCGATCTGCTAACTCTATGAGCGCTTCCTCTTCTGATGTTACCTGTGTAAAGCGAGGAGGATAGCGTAAGCCCAAAGAATTGTACTCATTGAAAATTTGTTCGTCTACACGTCCATCATCTTCCAGCATAAAAGCATCATATTTTGTTGCTATTAGAAGGACATTGTAGATGCGTTTGTGCATGAGTTCTGCAAAGGGGGTATCGCGAAATACAACTTCTTTTAGATTGGGTATCATTCCGAATAGAGATGTTATTAGGTTGAATAATTATTTGTTATGAGCTGATAGATATACAGTTTTAGGGATATATAGCTGAATATATTTCTTCAGCTTCACAGAAGTGTAAAAGTAGTTTTTCTGTGTAAACCATAGTTTCTGTAAGATGTTTAACGTCTCCATCAAAACCATTGATGATGATGAGAATCTTCTCTGTTGTTAGCTCACACTGCGTTCGCACACTATCGCTCGTTGGTGTAGCAAAGCTTCCTAGTTCATCTCGCCAAACAGGCAAGTGGGCTATATTGAGCGGTCCTCGGCCTATGCCTTCATAGTCTTCGCCCTCACGACCAATGCCAAAGATGATAGTATCTCCTTTGATATGGGCTGCATCAAGCACAGCTACACTATAGCCGCTCTGAAGCGAAATGAGATTGCCAAGGTCAACTAACATACTAATGGAATAGAGATCTTTACCTTGTAACACTCTTCGGGCCAATTGTTCGCACGATGGGCGATATCTGCTAGGATCTTTTCTTGCTGCTTTATAGGCAGCTCGCGTTGCAGCAATGCTAGAACGTTCTTTGATGGAATCGGTCGTGAAGTTCTCTTGAAGCCAAGATGAGCATGATCTTATTTCTTCAGAGAGCTGAGAAGATGTGGGCTGATTGCTCACAATAGCTTCAATAATTCCAGCATGATAGTTGCTTATAATGCTTGAAATCTCTGGGCTTATAATGGGGTGTATCATATGTTTTCTTTTATGGCTTGGCCGCAAAGACGATAGAAGTCACAGCATTTGCAGCTATCTTTAGAGGGGGTAGCAATGAAGGGTATAGACGGGTTGAGAAGGTCTTCAATGAGATGCTTTAGTTTTCCTTCGAAGTCTTTAAATATTTGCTCTTGAATGTTTTTATTATCACTTTTTCCAATAATAATTCTTGGGTCATAATTTTCTTTTGTTGAGAAGTGCGGATAGAAGAGGACTGAGGAAAATTGATTTATTTCCGTGAATTTCTCCTTCACCGCTAAGGCGTAGAGCAATGTTTGGAACAAATATCCGGGGTGTGCTTTGCCGTCTGTGTTAAAGAGTTCCTCTACATCTTTTGCGGTTTGCTCCTGTGAGCTTGTTTTGTAATCGACAATTCTCACTGTGGGATTCTCATTAGGAAGAGTAGCAATATCAAGACGGTCTACGAAACCTCCAACGGCAAACTCGCGTTTCACCCCATTGACCATCACATCGATTTTTGTCCCATGAGGTTCTTCGAGTGTCAAGATTTTTAGAAACTCAAATTTACTGTCAAACTTGAGGAGATTGTGCAAATAGGTGAGCACAATTTCTGTTACGAGCGCATTGGGCAATAATCCTTCTTTTTTATATGCCTGAAAGATAAATTGACGGAGTTTTATCTCCTTTGATGAGGAGAGCCAAGATTCTAAATCCGACTTTGAAATAATAGGAGTATTGTATTTGTTTTTTTCCTTATTGTATCCGCAAATTTCCTTATAGAGCAGCTCGGCGGAAGTATGAAAAATATTACCAAAACTATTGGCTTTTATATCATCAGGAGCAGGGGTAGGGAGTCTTAGTTTTTTTACCTTTTGGTAATAGAACTTGAGAGGACATTCGATATAAGCGTTCAAGGAAGAAGGGGAGAGCATTCTGCGTTCTCCGTTTCTTCCCAATGGATTGAGGATATCAAAGAGATTGTCGGGCTTTTGAATAGGATCTTCGCTTAATGCCTCTCTTTGGGGAATATCCACCAACGTTTCGTGGTGGATATTATCGTAGATTTTAGAAACTACTATCTGTTGAAGAAAACGTGAAGGCTCGGCAGTGGCAATGTCTGTTGTAGAATTGTAGAGTATGCGCACTTTGCTAGGTCTCTGAAGGAGGCGATAGAAATAGTATGCATATACGGCATTTCTCTTCTCCGAACAAGTCAGATTGAATGCTTTGCGCAGAGTGTAAGGAATGAAGGAGTTTTCTGATTCAAGCTTCGGAATTTTTCCTTCATTGGCCGATAGTAGAAGGACGTTGTCAAAGTCGAGATTACGTGATTCTAGAAGTCCCATTACCTGAATACCATCAATAGGGTCTCCATGGAATGGAATAGAGAGCTTGCTCAAGACTTGTTTGATGAGGCGGTGGAGTGTGAAGGTTGTGACTTGTAAAGTCTTGTTACGAAGTAAAACAATAAAGCGTTCAAGCGTAGTGTGAACTTTGTAATATGCTTCAGTATAAAGAAGTGATATGAATTGATGCTTGTTGCTCGCGTCTGTTTTTTCTTGTTCGTTATTTTGCAATAAATTACGTGCTGCTCGTTCAATAACAAATTGAATGATTTGTAGCAGGTGTTTTTGCGAACGCTTGCGTTGCGAATGTTCTGCAATATTTAGGAGTTGGTCAATGAGGGTATAGACAGGAGTATGCGTCAGTTGGAAACCTTTGGTGATATTCACCTTTAGTTCCGTTGTATCTGTTCCGTCTTTATTCTCACCAACAATAGCTGGCAATGCATGGAGAACCGGTTCGGTTAATTCTTCATTACAGAGAATGATGGCTGTACGAGGCTGATTCTGTAAGTCGAGATGTCCGCGTGATAGTTGTAGCCAATCGGCGACAGAAAAGGCTTGTATATTTTCGCCTGGTGCTTGTACGATTTCAAATTCTTCCTTTGGTTGAGATAGGTTATTGAAATGTTCTGCTGGTAACTCATTGGGGAATTCACGAAGATCTTCTCTGATGAAGATACCTGCTTCGTATTCATTGTGTTCGGATACGTAGAAGTTATCATAGTCCCAATAGAAGCGTGCTTTCTGTTGTTGATTAAGCCATGTCAGTAATTCGTGTTCCACATAATCGAGAACATTAAGACCTACAAAAACATATTGTTTTACTTCTTTGGGACATTTGATGGCACCCTGCTTGAGTTCCTTTACTACGTCCCGATAGAGTGCTCCTTCATAGGCTTCCCCCTTAGCAGAAAGTTCATCGTTGAGAGTTGTATAGATATCGTACAAATGGTCCCAAACTTCAAAGAATTTAGCGTGAATACCAAAATCTCCTTTTACGTGTTTATGAAAGAAAGCATATAATTCGGCGCGTTGTTCGGGCGTGATATAGCCATCGTCCTCTAGTTTTTTTAGATCGCTGATATTGCAAAATACTTTCTGTGCATCATGTTCGAGAGAGAGATTCTTATCGATATCATCAAAATCGGCTAAGAGACGTTCCCCCCAGCTATAAAAATGATCTAGACTTTCTTTTGAATGTGTTTTGCACACATATATATTATATAGGCGACAAATGACTTCAATATCGTCGGCTAAAGTTTTATGGGAGAACGATTTGAAAAGCTCACTGATAGTCATATATTGTGGAGCCCAAATAGCTTTCCCTTTGAGTAGACTTTCTAGATGACGATTAAAGAATAGACTAGCACGCTTATTAGGAAAAACTAAAACAAGTCGTGATAAATCGTTAGGGTTCTGCGCTTTAGCTATGATATCTTGAGCTACTAATTCAAGGAAGTATTTCATTATCTTTAGTTTTTGATTGAATGATAAAGGTACGAGAATTATAATTCAACAGGGATAGTAAAATCTTTGTCCACGTACCAAAGATAGCCTTTTACATGTGGACGAATATCCATTAGTAATTTCATGTACTCTTGCACCTGTAGAATATGTTTCTTTTCTTCCTTTTGAGCGAATTTGAAGTCTATAATAATGGTTTCATCGCCCCTTACCATTATTCTGTCTGCGCGATGCTCTGCGCTTCCATTTTTGAGAAGTGTTGTTTCTGTAAATACATCCCACGATCCATCGAACCATTCTGGATGTGCGGATAAATACTCTGAAAAGATATTTTGAAGCCTCTCTATTTCATCTTCAGAAATTATGCCAAGTTTGGATAAGTGCTTGATTGCTTTTGGCATATCTTCGGAAACTTTTGTTTCTTGCATGATTCTATGGAAAATCTTTCCACGATCCATCATCTTAAATTTAGAGGAATCTTCCCCCTGTAGCTCAGTCATAAACTCCAAAGAATCATTTGACTGGCAGAAGGATAGACGGGCAGGGAAGGTCTTAAAAAAAATGTTTTTCTCTTGGGGCGTATAAACAAATGGGTTGTCGCTTTTCTCTACTTTATTTGTTGCCTTCATTCCAGGAACTTCAGGTGTTCCTATTTTATAGATAAATAGGGACTCTATTTGCTCGTGCCTTAGGAGGGGGGCTTCATTTTGAAGCTCTATAGGATTTTTGTCATATAAGGCTTTGAGCGTGGAAGCTAGCAAGAGTCCCATATTATCCTTTGTTTTTTTGCCCTTTGTATTAGCCCATAGAAAAAGATTGTATCTCGGTCTCGTGAAAGCAACATAGGCCAAGTTGAGATTATCAACATGACGTTGGTTCATTTCTTCTTCGTATTGCGTTTTGAATTTTGAAGTTTTAGCTTGAGAGCTTGGGCTGATGGGGATATGTGGCATATCCTCTTTTTTGATAAAGGGATTATCCCACCAGAGAAAGGAACGATGATCACTGTTTGTTGTGTCTAACTCCCATGTGCAATCTGGAATAAAGACAGAATGGAATTCAAGGCCTTTTGATTTATGAATTGTCAGAATTCTAACTGCATCTACTTTAGAGGATGGGATGGACTTATTCTGAAGTGTATTCTCCCATTTTCGTAAGAAGCTATTGATAGTATGGGGGTTATTACTGATATAATCTAGGGTTTGGTCGAGGAGTGAGAGGATATAGGTAGAGCCTTCTTTTAGCTGGTCGAGTTGGAATATCTCTATGAGGCGAAGTATCAGCTCATAGAGAGGCATCTTTCTTAGGTAGTCAATGTCAGAAGAGAAATCTTGGGGGAGATCTTCCAACTTGTTGCTATGTGATGGTTCTGCATGAAGGATATACTTCTCATAGGCTTTTATAACAAAGTATATAGCGGCTGTATCTTCCTCATTATCCAAGATACGCAAAAGGTGAATGATGAGCTGTACACCTAGGGAGCTTCCGAGTGCAAAGGCTTCGTCAGAAACAAACTCAATGTCAGTGATGTTTTCTATAATTTTTGCAGCATCGTTTCTCTTTCTAACAAGGATGCACATATCCTTCCAAGCAACACCTGCTCGATGGAGTTTGTGCATTTGAGCAGACAGAGAGGAATCTTCGTCAGAAAATGCTGGAGTTTCTCTTTCTTCTGAAATACATGCATACACATATCCACCTTGTCCTTTTTTAGGTATTTGATGAGTGGTTTCTTTTGTGTAAATCTCTCTTAGAAGGGTGGTGTTAGATTCTTCATCGAGCTGTTTTGCTGCTTCAATGAAGAATTTATTGTTGAAGTGTACAATATTACTCTTACTTCTATAGTTGTCATTTAGTGTTTCTGTTTTTATATCTCCTATCAAGGCCAGTTTAGGATTTTTACTCATATTCATGAGTAGTCTCCAATCCCCACCATTCCAACGGTATATGCTCTGCTTAATATCGCCTACAATTAAGTTGGTGTTTCCTTCTGACATGGAGTTAAGAAGTAAATGACAAATATTGTTCCATTGAGTTTTAGCCGTATCTTGGAATTCATCAATCAAGATGTGCTTATATTGATTTCCTGTTTTTTCGAAAATGAAAGGAGCATCTTGGTCGTCAATGAAGGTATGGAACAGAAGTTTAGTCTTTGTTAGCAAGAACCGATTGTGCTCTTGATTGACAATATCAAGTTTTTTCTCTATGGCATTTAGTAAACGTAGAGGACTTAGATTTTTCAGCATAAGAGCAACTGTGTTAGAAAGTTCTTCATATTCCTTTCGAACCTTTTCTAACTCATTTAGTTGCTCGATGAAGTTTGTTTCTAATGAGCACAATTCTGCATTGTCTTGCGCTTTCTTCAATAGAAGTTTTACATCGCCATTTAGAATTTTTTCCATGGCCTCTTTCGGTGCTTTAGGCATATTCTTAAAATATGGCTTTATGCTACGTGAGTTACTATGCTCTTCAAGGGTGGCTTCAAATTCATCTTTTATTTGCTGCAGAGTATTGTTAAACTGCTCACCGATGTCACTAAGGATTTTACGCAGGCTCTTAATGAAATCATTCATCCTTGCATTATCAGCAATAAAAAACTTTTCAGCTTCGGGGAGTAGTTGGTAGTCTTCTAATAGGAGATTTTTATAAGCAAACTTCTTTATTTCTTCTGCTATATTCCAGTTCTGCGCGTCTGTATTGCGCTGGTTGATATAGTTTTTTAACCAGCCAAGTTCTAAAGGCTCAGGATCGCGCAGTAGTAAGTCTACAGCTTCTCCTATCGCCTCATTATTGTTGATATCCACTTTTAAGTTAGCTGGTAGGTTGAGTTCTCGAGCTAACGAAGAAAGCAGTTTTTGGAAGAAGGAGTCAATAGTGATTACATGGAAATGGTTATAGTCGTGTAAGACATCTATAAGTGCTTTTCGTGTAAGAACGACAATCTGTTGGTCTGAAACGTTGATGGAGAACGATGCAAGTATTTCCTTTACTTTTTCGAGGAAGGCTTTGTCTTGCTGTTGAGAGAGCGCATACAGATATTGCAGTATGCGTACTTTCATTTCTGCTGTTGCCTTGTTTGTGAAGGTTATAGCCAAGATGCGACGATGGGCATTGATGGCATAGGCAGGGATTTTGCCGGCTCCAATAGTTGTATGAAGTTCAGCTATCAAGTCGGCTACATATTCTGCTGACAATGTAAATGTCTTTCCAGAGCCAGCAGAAGCATTATTCACTGTTAGATACATGACACAAGTCTTTTATGCAAATTTAGTGTTTTTCCTTTTTACCTAAAAATAATGTTGTAATTTAGACGAAAAATTTACTCATGCTGGGATTATATATTCATGTTCCTTTTTGTCGTAAACGCTGCATTTATTGTGACTTCTATTCCACAACTTTAGGGATAGAAATGAGTCAGCTGTACACGGATGCTCTTTGTCAG
The DNA here is from genome assembly GCF_963536905.1 of uncultured Alloprevotella sp. Lineage (NCBI taxonomy): Bacteria > Pseudomonadati > Bacteroidota > Bacteroidia > Bacteroidales > Prevotellaceae > Alloprevotella > uncultured Alloprevotella sp. The sequence continues at coordinate 27,794 of NZ_CAUTBW010000023.1, forward strand.
GAATTGAAAGTCTATCGTGGCGAGGAGCTTTCTACTATCTACTTTGGTGGTGGCACTCCATCACAGTTAACGCTCTCGCAGTTTTCGCAGATTTTTGAAACAATCCATCACAATTTCTCTCTGTTGTCTGATGCTGAAATAACGATGGAGGTTAATCCCGATGATGTTACGCAGGAATTTGCTATGGAGCTTACCCGTTGGGGCGTAAATCGCGTTAGTTTGGGGATTCAGACATTCAACGATGAACGTTTGAAATTCTTAAATAGACGTCATACTGCTCAAGAGGCTATTCAGGCTGTTGAGCGGATAAATAGTGTGGGGATAAAGAATATCAGTGTTGATCTTATCTATGGGCTCCCTAATGAGACGCTGGAGGAATGGAGAGAGGATGTGCAATTGGCTTTGTCGCTCTCTATTACGCACCTTTCGAGCTATTGCTTGATGATAGAGGACGGGACTGCACTCTTCAAACTCTGGGAGAAAGGGCGGGTTAAAGAGGTGGAGGAAGATATGGAGTTTTCGATGTTTCAATCCTTGATAGAAATGACTGAATACAAAGGCTTTGAGCACTATGAGATTTCTAATTTCGCTCGTGAAGGCTTTCGCTCTCAACACAATTCTAGCTATTGGCAAGGCCTGCCATATATTGGCTGCGGACCTGGGGCACATAGCTTTGATGGGCGTACCCGTCGCAGCAATAACGCCGATTTGCGGGCTTATATAGCTGCTCCTGGACTTCCTCCTCATTCGGTTGAAAACTTAACGGAGGAGGAGAGATTCGAGGAACTCGTCTTCACGCGTATGCGGATGATGCAAGGGCTCAACCTGGAGGAGGTGCCGTCTGATAAGCGCCATCTGCTTCTGCTACGCGCTAAGCCGTTTATAGATAATGGGGCTTTGGAATGTGTCAATAATCATTTACGTCTCACACGTTCTGGGATTTTTATCTCCGACTATATTTTCTCCGACCTTATATAAATAACACAGCACATGGAGGTTATATTACCTCGTTGGAGGTCTATCCTATGTGCTGTGTTGTATTTATGAATCTACTAACTTAGTTTTTCACGAAGTCTACGATTTCCTTATAAATATGCTCGGGAGTAAAACCTAATTTCTCATCGAGCACTTTGTATGGAGCACTAAAGCCAAAGCTGCTCAGTCCATGGATGCGGCCTTGCAGGCCTACAAGGCCTTCCATTGTGACGGGCAAACCTGCTGTCAGAGCGAATGTCTTCACATTCTTGGGAAGCAGAGTTTCTTGATATTCTTTAGATTGCCGACGGAAGAGGCCTTCACTAGGGCAGCTCACTACGCGGGCTTTGATGCCTTCCTTTTGAAGCAGCTGTTGAGTGTCGCACAAGGTGCCAACTTCTGAACCGTTAGCCACAAGGATAACATCGGGATGGGCTTCTTTGATGACTTCAAAGGCTCCTTTCTGAGCTTGTGTATAGTCAGTTCCTGCCGGAAGATCGCGCACGTCCTGGCGACTAAAAATGAGAGCCGTAGGCGTGTCTGTATTTTCCATTGCCATCTTCCAGCACTGCGTATTTTCTTGGTTGTCGCAAGGACGCAGAACGCGCACGCTATCTTTGCCATGATGATTTTTCAGTTTCTCCATTAGGCGAATTTGTGCCTCTTGCTCAACGGGCTCGTGAGTTGGACCATCTTCACCCACGCGGAAGGCATCGTGAGACCAGATGAATTTCACGGGGATTTCCATCAAGGCTGCCATGCGTATGGCGGGCTTCATATAGTCGGAAAAAACGAAGAATGTGCCCATTGCTGTGATGATACCACCATGGAGCATCATGCCGATGCAGATACATGCCATCGACAGTTCGCTGACACCTGCTTGGAAAAATCCGCCAGCGAAATTGGTACGGGAGATTTCTGTAGTGTATGCCAAGAAACCGTCAGTTTTGTCGGAGTTGCACAAGTCGGCCGAACTAACAATCATATTGGGGACATGTTTGGAGAGCATTGCAAGGATAATCTTCGAACCATTGCGTGTTGCCGAGTTGGCTTTGTGCTCTATTTCGCCCCATGGCAGCTGAGGTAGGCGGTTAGCAAACCAGTCGGCTTGCAACTGTGCCTTGGTTGGATTCTCTGCTGCCCATGCCTGTTCTTCTGCGCGTAGGCTATGCACCTCTTTGCGTAGTTCTTCGAGGCGTTCGGCATACATCTTTTCCACTGCTGGTCTCACCTGGAAGGGATTTTCAACATCAGCGGATAGATTCTTGAGTGTCTGTATGTAGTTGTCGCCACCAAGGGGAGCACCGTGAGTTTGGCAGCACTTTTCGTAACTACTGCCATCACCCTTTCTCGCTCCTTTTCCCATCACCGTATGACCTATGATAAGAGTGGGGCGCTGGCTTTCTTCGTTGGCCTTTATCAAGGCTTCTCGAATCTGTACGGGGTCATTACCATCAATCTCAATAACGTTCCAGTTCCACGCCTGATATTTCAGCGCGGTGTCTTCACTGATAACATCGCTCGTTGGGGTCGATAGCTGAATGTCGTTGGAGTCGTAGAACATGATGAGGTTGTCCAAACCCAAGTGGCCTGCAATGCGGCCTGCACCCTGCGAGATTTCCTCTTGGATACCGCCGTCGGAGATGAATGCATAGATCTTCTCGCGTTTGAAACCTGGGTTACCTGTACGCGCATAGAGGGCTTTTGCTGCAATGGCTGCACCCACGGCGTAAGTATGGCCTTGTCCCAATGGGCCGCTGGTGTTTTCGATGCCGCGTTCCACGCTGCGTTCGGGGTGGCCAGCCGTGGGAGAGTCCCACTGGCGAAATTGCTTGAGCTCATCCATTGTGAAGCGTCCGCAAAGCATCAACTGAGCATAGAGCATCGGCGACATATGCCCAGGGTCAAGGTAAAAGCGATCGCGACATTCCCAAGAGGGGCAATCGGGATCGAACTTGAGGAATTCTGAATACAGAACATTGATGAAGTCAGCACCACCCATGGCACCTCCAGGGTGTCCTGATTTTGCTTTCTCTACCATGGCTGCAACAAGCACGCGGATGTTGTCAGCTGCTTCTGTAAGAAGTTGAGATGTATGTTCCATTTTCGCTATTAGGTGTTTGTTTGTAGATGTGAGCAAAGTTACAACTTTTTACTCACGTTTCCTATTTTTTCTACTATTTCTGAGATGGGGCTGTTACTTATTTTTTCGCACTTTTCTCGTCGTTCGATCTTTCGATTGCCTGAGGAGATTTATCCTTGTGGACTGAATCTTCGGTGATATTAACCTTTAGCTCGCCTTCGGCCATGTCGAAGCGAACTGTGCGAGCTGCTTGACTATCGGCACTCTCGAGGAGCAAATCACAAAGGCAATCTTCCACATTTGTTTGTATGGCGCGCTTCAGTGAGCGGGCTCCATATTGTGCATCAAAGCCTTTTTCCACCACATAGTCCAGAGCGGCAGTGGAGAGGTCGAGGTGGAGATTCATGGGAGCTATCCGCTTGCACAAGAGATCTAATTCTATCTTGGCAATCTTCTGTGCATCAGTCTTTTCTAAAGGCTGGAACATAATGATATCGTCCAAGCGATTGAGAAATTCTGGTGCAAACTGGCGTTGTAGGGCCTTCTTCACTATCGCTTCTGCATATTGGTGGCTGTTGGAGCACACTTCGCCCGCATGGAAGCCGATACCTTTTCCAAATTCGCGAATTTGGCGCGTGCCGGTGTTAGAGGTCATGATAATAATCGTATTGCGGAAATCCACCGTTACGCCGTTGCCGTCTGTCATGCGCCCTTCGTCCATCACTTGCAGGAGGGTGTTGAAGACATCGGAGTGTGCTTTCTCAATTTCGTCAAGTAGAATCACCGAATATGGATGGCGACGCACTTTCTCTGTCAGCTGTCCACCTTCTTCGTAGCCTACATATCCCGGAGGAGCTCCAACGAGGCGGCTGGTGGAATATTTCTCGCCATATTCGCTCATGTCAATGCGTATGAGCGAATCCTTGCGGCCAAACATCTGTTCGGCTAGGCATTTCACTAAATAGGTCTTACCAACGCCTGTGGGACCCACAAAGAGGAAGGTCCCCACGGGGCGATCGTGACCCTTCAATCCCATACTATTGCGAGTAATGGCACGCACAAGCTTCTCTATGGCAGTATCCTGTGCCACTACGCGGCTTTCCAGTTCGGCTTTCATGCTTTTCAGACGCGTTGCTTCGCTTTGTACCACACGCTGTATGGGCACGCCGCTGATGTTGCTCACCACGTTGGCAATGTCGTCCTCTGTGATGGTCTGACGGCATGTCTTTTGTTCTGACAGCCACTGACGATTGCGTTCGTTCAACTGCGTTTGGAGTTGTACGGATTCATCGCGATAGCGGGCAGCACGTTCGTAATCCTGCTCCTTAGCGGCTTGGTCTTTCTGTTGCTTCAATTCCACTATTTTCTGCTCCATAGCAACGATGTCTGCTGGCACATTGAGCTCCAGTAAGTGCTTCTGACTTCCAGCTTCGTCAAGGGCGTCGATGGCCTTGTCGGGGAGTGAGCGATCGGTGATATAGCGTTCCGTTAGGTGCACACACGCTGCCAATGCCTCCGGAGTGTAGGCCACATTGTGATGCTCCTCATAGCGTTCTTTTATGTTATGGAGGATTTGCAGGGTTTCTTCGGCGGTCGTGGGCTCGAGGAGCACCGACTGGAAGCGACGGGCTAGGGCTCCGTCCTTCTCGATTGTTTTACGATACTCGTTTGTGGTCGTGGCGCCGATACATTGCACCTCTCCGCGTGCTAAGGCAGGTTTTAGGATGTTTGCAGCATCCAAACTACCGGGAGCTGACCCTGCACCAATAATGGTATGAATCTCGTCAATAAAGATTACTATTTCGGGATGGGCATTGAGCTCTTTTATCAAGCGACGGAGGCGTTCTTCAAACTGTCCGCGAAATTGTGTGCCAGCCACAATCGAGGCCATATCAAGGGCGATGATGCGTTTGTTTTGAAGAAGACGAGGCACTTTGTGGGAAGCGATGAGTTGAGAGAGGCCTTCCACAATGGCACTCTTGCCCACACCTGATTCACCGATGATAATGGGGTTGTTCTTCTTCCTACGGGACAGAATCTGCGCCACACGCAAAATTTCTTTCTCACGACCCACAACGGAATCCAAAGCGCCCTGAGCGGCTTTCTCTGTGAGATCGGTTCCGAAATTGTCGATTATCGGGGTGGGCGAGCTACTGCCATCGCTGGGCATTGACATGGCGTTGGGGGACTTATGCGAACACTCTTCACTGTCCATGGGAGGATGGGGCTGTTCGTCATCGGAGAATCCAAACGAACCTTCTATCTGAGGGATTTGGGGGAGGTTATCTGTCACGATAGAATAGGTTATGTTATATGTATTAAGGAGGGTGCGCGCTGCGTTGTTAGAATCGTGAAGGATGGCAAGGAGCAGGTGTAGTTCGTTGGCCATCTCTTCGCCATAGCGGCGTGCTTCGAGGAGCGTTAGTCGCAGCAAACGACGGCTCTCTATACTCAGAACTAGCGCTTCGGAGGAGGGGAGTGGAGACTTTTGCAGCGAGTCCAAACGAGCCATAATTTGTTGTTTCAGCTCTTCTATAGGGCATGATAGCGACTGCAACATTTGCATAGCTTGGCTTCTCTCATCGTGGAGCAAACCGAGCAGCAGGCAGTCAGTGGAGATGTCGCTCAATGCTTTCTCCTGCATCGCCTTCCGACAGAAGGCGAGCACTTGTGTGAGCCCTGGTGAAAGTTCGTATGTCATAATCTTAATTTCGTTGATGTGACTATGTAGTAGGAGTAGAAAGAAAAGCAAATTTCGTGCCGTTTTTTATTCTCTCTTAGCTTAATGTTTTTGCAACGCTTGTATTTACAGAAGAGAGAGATTTTCCAATTCACTAAGATAAGAATAAAGTGAGAATGCTAAAAAAAGAGAGATAGTATAGGGAAATTGGAGAAAGAGTTGTATTTTTGCTTAGTAATAAAAAGCTTATAGAAATGATACAATCTATGACCGGCTATGGCAAGGCCGATGCACACTTTGGAGGTAAGAAAATCCATGTGGAAATCAAATCGCTGAATTCTAAATCGCTCGACTTGAATGCACGTATTGCACCACTCTATCGCGAACGAGAAATAGAAATTCGTAAGATGATAACGCCTATAGTGGAACGTGGTAAGGTGGACTTCAGCATCTGGACCGAAAAGGAAACTGCTGCTGAAACTGCTCCTATCAATGCGGAAGCTGTGAAGAGCTATATGGCTCAATTGCGCTGCATTAGCGAAGAGGTGGGCTTGCCTTTCAACGATAGCCAGGCTTGGCAGCTACTGGTGCGCCTGCCCGATACAACGGCAGTACAAGCCTCTGAGGAACTCACCGACGAGGAATGGGCGGTGGTGAGCTCAGCTATTAAAGAGGCTCTTCAACATTTGGTGGATTTCCGCAAGCAGGAGGGTGAAGCTCTCTATCGGAAGTTTGAGGAGAAAATCAACAATATCTCACAGCTAATGAAGGAGATTGAGCCCTTCGAGAAAGCTCGAGTGCAGAAAATACGCGAACGCCTCGAAGCCCGACTGGAAGAGCTCCGCGGTGTGGACTATGACAAGAATCGCTTGGAACAAGAGTTGATCTACTACATCGAAAAACTTGACATCAGCGAAGAGAAACAACGCTTGACAAACCACCTACACTACTTCTGTGAGACAATGGACAGAGGACATGCAGGGCAGGGAAAAAAACTCGGTTTCATCGCACAAGAGATGGGACGAGAAATCAATACAACGGGCTCAAAGTCGAATCAAGCCGAGATGCAAAACATCGTGGTGATGATGAAGGATGAGCTCGAACAAATCAAAGAGCAGGTGCTCAACGTGATGTAAAACAGTAAAATAAACGCAAACAATTTCCCCTCTTTTTGAGGCAGATCAGAGAAGATTATGCAAGAAAAAAACGAAAACCAGTTGAGCCCAGGGCGAGTGGTCATCTTCTGTGCCCCCTCAGGCACGGGTAAGAGTACGCTGATACACTACCTCATTGAGCAGCACCCCGAACTGAATCTGCATTTCAGTATCAGTGCCACATCACGCCCTCCTCGTGGTGCCGAACTGCATGGTGTGGAATACTTCTTCTTCAGCCCCGAAGAGTTTAAAGAACACATCGAGCAGGGGCATTTCTTGGAGTATTGCGAGGTGTATAAAGACCGCTTCTATGGCACGCTACGCAGCCAAGTGGATCAGCAGTTGGCAAAAGGCGAGAATGTTATTGCCGACTTGGACGTGATAGGCGGACTCAATGTGAAGCAAGCCTATGGCGAACGCGCCTTGACGGTATTTATTCAGCCGCCTTCTGTCGAAACTCTGAGAGAACGCTTGGAGAAACGCGGTACGGATACACCAGAGGTGATTAACGACCGCATCGCCCGTGCGGAATACGAGATAAGTCGCGCACCAGAGTTTGACTGCATCGTGACCAACGACAACCTCGAACAGGCAAAAAGCGACATCTACCGCGTGGTGAGCAAATACCTACTGCAATGAAGCGACTCTGCATCTTTGGAGGGTCGTTTAACCCTATTCACTTAGGCCATATCGGCATAGCACGTGCCGTGGTGGAGCAGCGTCTCTCGGATGAAGTGTTGCTCATGGTGTCGCCACAGAATCCTTGGAAGGAGGAGAGTGACTTAGCCCCTGAGGCTGACCGCTTGTGGTGGGCTTCTGAGGCCGTGAGAGAAGAACCCCATATTGAGGCAAGCAACTTTGAATTCTCCCTCCCGCGCCCATCATTTACATGGCGCACTTTAGAAGCTCTCCGGAGCGTCTACCCCCATTGTAGACTACAACTCCTCATAGGGGGCGACAATTGGAGGTCCTTCGACCATTGGGCACATTATGAGGAGATTCTCGCTACTACAGACATCATTGTCTATCCCCGGCAAGGAAGCACAGTAGAGCCCCTCAAAGGGCACGAAAAGGCAAAGGTCTATGTGCTCAACGCTCCATTGTTTCCATGGAGCAGCACGCAGATAAGAACTGCAATCCAGCGAGGAGAAAATGTGAAAGAGAGGATGCCAGCAACAATCCTTGAAGACGTGGTGAGCACCTATACGAAAGTATTACACAACGAATAAAACACACCATTATCATGCCGGAAAATATTAGTTGGGGCTTCATTGGATGTGGCGAAGTCACAGAGAAGAAAAGTGGACCAGCCTTCAGTCTCGTAGAGAACTCGAAGGTCGTCGCTGTTATGCGCCGCAACAAAGACAAAGCGCGCGACTATGCTCTGCGTCATGGCATTCCCAAATGGTATGACGATCCGATGAGCTTGATTCATGACCCTGACGTCAATGCAGTTTATATTGCCACACCGCCCAGTACGCACGCTACTTATGCAATCATGGCCATGAAAGCTGGCAAACCTTGCTATGTTGAGAAACCGCTGGCAAGCAACTACGAGGACTGCTGCCGTGTGAATATGATTTCAGAGAAGACGGGAGTGCCTTGCTTTGTGGCCTACTATCGGCGTTATCTGCCTTACTTCCAGAAGGTGAGAGAGCTGATAAAAGCAGGCTCAGTGGGGCGCGTTATCAACGTGCAGATACGCTTTGCCGTACCACCTCGTGATCTCGACTATAACGATAAGAACCTGCCATGGCGCGTGCAAGCCGACATCGCGGGAGGAGGATATTTCTACGATTTAGCCCCTCATCAGCTCGATTTGCTGCAAGAGATGTTTGGCCCTATCATTGATGCCGAAGGCTATACAGGCAATCGCGGTGGACTCTATCAGACGGAAGACAGCGTGAGTGCTTGCTTCCGCTTTGCCGATGCGCTGCCAGGTAGCGGCTCTTGGTGTTTTGTAGCCCACGACTCCGCTCGTGAGGACAGTGTGGAAATCATTGGCGATAAAGGCAAATTGCATTTCTCAGTATTTACCTATGCGCCTATAGTGCTGCATGATGCGCAGGGTAGGCAAGAGTTTAGCCCGGAGAATCCCGAATATGTGCAGTTGCCACTGATACGCAATGTGGTGGAGCATCTGCAAAGCAAAAGAGTGTGCACCTGCGACTGCGTGAGTGCAACCTCAGTGAACTGGGTGATGGATCGCATATTGGGTAAAATATAATTCTCTAATAAACGAATGAAAAGAGTTTTACTAATCCTTTGCTTATTGCTACTGACTGTTGGGTCGCAGGCCCAACAGGTGGTGGATAGCGTATGTGCAGACACCGCGCTCATCGGCATCATACCAGAGGAGCAACTCTTTCCACCGAAACACTCATTTGGCGACTTCTTGAAACGAATGAGGATGAGCATTAAGAGTGGCATACGCTTCTTGGATAAGACAGATAGCACCTACATAGAACCGAACCACTATGATTGGACCGTGATGGGACAAAATAGCAATTTTTTTCAAGTGATCACTATGACGGTTAAAACGGAGAAACAGCATTATCAGACGCTCTCGTTCCGCCCTAAACCCATGTTTAAGATTGGACCATACCTTGGTTGGCGGTGGATATTCCTTGGATATAGCGTAGATGTCAGTAGACCCTCGAGTGCTGGCAAATCAACAGAATTTGATTTCAGTGTATATAGCAGTAAAGTGGGAGGAGACATTGTATATATTCATAATAACGGAAAGTTCAGACTGCGTAAGACGCAAGGATTCGACGGTGTAGATAAGTTCCAATTCAGTGGCACCAACTTCCATGGATTAGAAGTCAATACACTGAGCTTGAATGCCTATTATATTTTTAATCATCGCCGTTTTTCCTATCCAGCAGCGTACAATCAGAGTACGTTGCAGAAACGCTCTGCAGGAAGCGTTATCATGGGCTTTCGCTACGACAAACAGAAGCTAACATTCGATTACACTCAGCTGCCCTCTCCGCTGAGTGAGAGACATTCTGTGGCATCTGTCATGAGCGATGAGTTGAAGTTCTCACGCCTTAGTTATCAGGACTTCTGCTTGAGCGCAGGCTATGCCTATAATTGGGTGTGTGTTCGTAATTGTCTCTTGTCCATTTCGGCAACGCCAGCATTGGGGTATAGAGCCGAAAAAGGCACTAAAGTGAAGTACAATAAATTGCTCTATAACGCCATTCGTTATGTAGCAGTAGATTTTATAGGTCGTGCAGGCTTTGTGTGGAATACAGGAGATAAATTTGCCGGTGTATCGTATATCACGCATCTCTATGGGTATCATAGCCGACACTTGACGATAGCGAACTCTGTGAACTATCTCAATGTCTATGCTGGCTTCTACTTTGGCAAGAAGCAAAAATATCGCCGTCAGTGAGTGGGGCACATTCCCAACTCTTCAAACATACGGCGATAGATGGCAGCTTTCTTGTCTATGCGCATCGGATAAGCCCTACTGCTGCTAGGCATACGATAGAGCCTTAGAGAGCGTCCTTCAAACTGAAACGTGGAGTAGTCACCCACAGCCGGTTGCTTTCCACAGAAGTTCTCTACGAAGGTGTCCGTTGCCTTCTGCCCTGTGGTGCAGATTGCCTGAAGTTCTGGCAAGCGATGCAAGAGTGCCGGTAAATCAGTGGGAGTGACGACTTCTAAGAATTTGTCGCTAGCATTGTCCTGCAAGCGGCGCACCTCTGTGGCCGTATCGTAGCAGCCACACCCTAACTCAGTGAGAAAGGGGACTAGCTCATTGAGTTTGAACGTCTTCTGCTTTACATCTACAAAAAAATCCTTATCATCCTTGAATATAATACCGAAGATGCGCCACATATCATTGATGAAATTAGGATAGAAAAAATCCATGCTCCATCGCTTCTGCTGTGGAGGAAAACTTCCCATCATCAACAGGCGGGCATGAGGAGGTAAAAAAGGTTCAAACGGGTGACGCTCAATGGGAATAATGATACTATCTGTCATAAACTATAAAAGCTTTATATAAAGACTACTTATTCTTTATCACACACTTTCCTCCAGCTAGCCAGTATTTCTGCCAATAGGAGCCTTCAAGACTCTCTACAACAACTCCACGACTACCAGCGTGGATGAACTTATCGTCCTTCAGAAAAATACCTACATGGCCACATTGCTCACCACTATTAGGAGTGCGGAAGAATACAAGGTCGCCTTGTTGCAACTGACAACGTTCTTTGAGTTGAACATCCCTCTCGTATTGTTCCACGCTGCGTCGATGTAGCTGCTTATTGTAGATCCGCGCATAAATGGCCATAGTTAGCCCAGAGCAGTCTACACCACTGCGCGTAGTACCTCCAGCAACATAGGGAGTACCTAGCCACGTTGCAGCCTCCAAGAAAAGTGCATGATCATCGT
>NZ_CAUTBW010000024.1:0-37256 GCF_963536905.1 uncultured Alloprevotella sp.
ACACGCAAGTGGCAGCCGAGCACTCCCCCTTTATGGGGGAGATGGAGGGGGCTTTTTCCTTTAATCTTCTTTCTTTTTCTTTCTGCTGGGAATCTGACCGTAGATAGCGAGACCTATGACAAGAAGAACAACGGGCTTCAGGCCTATCTGAGTACCGAGGGGCAGAGAGGGCTTATCGGCAATCTCAAACTTACATTCCTTAGCAATCTCTTTGGCTTCTTCCACGGTGAGGTCAACATATTTCTCCTCTTTGTTGTCAACAAGAGCATAGGTATAGTCGCCATAGTTCCACACAGGACACCAGAAAAGAGTGAAACTCTTGTAGTGAACACCAAGATTGAAATGGTCGCCCTCGTCGTTGGTAAAACTGTCGGGCAATTCGTGGAGCGTTTTGAGAGCATCACCATTACCATAGATAATGACGCCACGGGCAGAAGCCGTTGTCGAGCAAACGAATGCCACTACGAGCATTGCAAGCATTACGAAAAATCTTTTCATCGTTTTAATTGTTTTAATGAATTGTTTAGAGATATGCAAATGTAAGTGAATTTCTCTTTCTTAAACAAGAAAAGAACAAAGAAATTCAAAATTTTAACACCAGAACCGCTCTAATGCATACAAAAAAGACAAAAGCCTTCCTCCCGCTGGAGAGAGACTGAAGGGAAAAATCAAAGCGGATCTACATCAAAATAGAGTTGCACGCCTTTGAGTTCGGGACGCGCTAAAAGGACATCGCGAGCAGAAAGGAGGGTGCGGCGGATGCTAGCCGCGGAGAACGCGGGGCGCACCTTGAGCATCATCTTCCGAATGTAGAGCGCTTGGATGCGCGCCACGGCGGGGCGGTCCGGACCGAGGAGGTCGGACTGGAAATAAGGGCGGATGCTCTGCGCAAACTTTTGTGCAGCGTCTTCGCAAATGCGCTCATCGCGGTGGCGCACAAAAATGTTGATGATGCGGCAGAAAGGTGGATAGAGGAACTCGCGCCGCTCGAGGAGCTGACTGGCGTACATGGCGCGGTAGTCGTTCGTCACGATTTGCTGCACCACGGGCAACTGCGGTTGGCGTGTCTGAAACACCACGAGGCCGCGACGGCCCTTGCGCCCAGCGCGCCCCGCCACCTGACTGAGCATCTGAAACGAACGCTCAAAGGCGCGGAAGTCGGGCACATTGAGACTCTGGTCGGCATTGAGGATGCCCACCACGTGGACCCGCTCGAAATCGAGTCCTTTCGTGACCATCTGCGTACCGATCAAGATGTCCGTTTCGCCCCGTCCAAAGGCCTCGAGGATGCGCTCATAACTGGAGCGGCTGCGCGTGGTGTCGAGGTCCATGCGCGCCGTGCGGGCTTCGGGAAAAAAGGCGCGCACGGCGGCTTCTATCTTCTCCGTGCCATAACCCAAGTCGCGCAATTCGGTACTCCCGCAGTTGGGACACTGCTGGGGCAGCGGATAGGGCGTTCCGCAGTAGTGGCAAACGAGGCGGCCCTGCTGCTGATGGTAGGTGAGCGGTACGTCGCAATGTTCACAATGAGGCGTCCAGCCGCAGGTGTGACATTCCAAAACGGGACTATACCCGCGGCGGTTCTGAAAGAGGATGACCTGCTCGTGATGAGCCAGCGCCTCGCGAATCTCTTCGGTCAGGCGCGGCGAGAACGGACTTTTCATGAGTTTCTTACGGCGTAATTCTTTGACATCTTCCACCACGATTTCGGGCAGTTGCCGATCGCCGTAGCGCGTGGTGAGTTCCACGAGTCGATACTTCCCAGAAAGCGCGTTGTGGTAGGTCTCCACGGCTGGAGTGGCCGTTCCGAGAAGCACGCGTGCCCCCATGGAACGCGCCAGCACAAGGGCAGCATCGCGAGCGTTATAACGCGGTGCAGGATCTTGCTGTTTGTAGCTCGTTTCGTGTTCTTCATCAACGATGATTAGCCCCAACTTGCGGAAGGGCAGGAACAGACTGGAACGCACGCCGAGAATGAGCGGGAAAGGACGCTCCGAGAGTTGCCGCTGCCAGAGTTCCACGCGCTCGGCATCGGGAAACTTAGAATGATAAACGCCAAGTTTGTCGCCAAAAACCCGACTCAACCGCGTCATAATCTGCGTGGTAAGGGCGATTTCGGGCAGGAGATACAACACCTGCTCTCCGCGCTGCAAAGCTTCCTCAATGAGGCGGATATAAATCTCCGTTTTGCCACTGGAGGTAACGCCATGCAGCAGGACGGGAGTAGAGGCGGATTGCGTGATTTCCTCATAGGCCTGCTGCTGCGCTGGGTTGAGTTCTTTTGTCAAAAGTTCGGGCAGTGCCTTCTGCGTTTTGAGTCGGCCCACTTCATAGTCGTAGACCTCCAAAATGCCTTTGCCGACGAGGGCAGAGAGGGCAAACTCAGAAGCACCTGGGAGGCGCAGGAGATCGCGCCGCGCCACTTCCTCGAGCAACCCCATATTGGAGAGAGCAAAAGCCGTGGAGGCCTTGGAAAACTCGAGATACTTGAGGAGAAGTTCGCTCTGTTTAGGTGTGCGCTTGAGGTTTTCAAAAACTTCATTGAGGCGATTCTCATCCTGAAAGTCGGCGGCAAGGCGCACGTGTTTCTCCGTTTTGGGCCGATACTGCCGCGTCATCTTCTCTTCCATCACGACAGCGTCACGCTCCAGCAAACGGCGCACAAGCGGTAGGATATTGTCAATATTTAGTTCACGTTGCAAACTCGCAAGGCTCTCTCCTTTTTCGGCCGAAAGAGCGTCAAGAACACGACTCTCGCGCTCCGTGAGAGCATCGAAATCGGAGAAATCGGGATGCTTCCGCACCGCGCTCTCGCTCTCGAGTTTGAGGCCCGAAGGCAGGGCGGCTTTCATCACCTCGCCCAGCGTGCACATATAATACTGCGCCATCCACTCCCAAAACTGCAACTGTGCGGGCAGCAGCAGAGGATGGTCGTCCACCAGTTCGGCCACGTCCTTCAAGGCGGACGCGTCGACAGTGGCAGGCAGCGTGGCGCGGAGGCGGAAAACGATGCCGGTGTAGTACTTGCGGCGACCGAGCGGCACTACAACTCTGCTACCCACGACAACCCGCCCAGCCAGCTCCTGCGGCAGGCGGTAGGTGTAGGGCTGGCTCACGGCCAAGGGCAATATGATATCGGCAAACTGGTTCATCTTCCGTGCAAAGGTAATAATTAAATGTGCTAAGTAGGAAATGTGCTCCTGCGGCAATAAAAATATAAGGCGTATTTTGACAAAATCCGAGAAAATACTTATCTTCGCCCAATAATAGTGAATTATAACAAATAAATAAGGTAAAAAAGATATGTTCGACGTAAAACAATGCCTCGCAGAATGTGAGGAAAAAATGGAAATGAGCGTGATGCACCTCGAAGAGACGCTGGCTCAAATCCGCGCCGGAAAGGCCAATGTTCACATCTTAGACGGCATCCGTGTAAATTCCTACGGTAGCCAAGTGCCGCTCAACAACGTATCGGCCATCTCCACTCCCGACTCGCGCACCATCGCCATCAAGCCTTGGGACAAGAGCATGTTCCACGCCATCGAGAAGGCCATTATCGACTCCGAGGTGGGCATCATGCCTGAGAACAACGGCGAGGTGATCCGCCTGGCCATCCCCGCGCTGACCGAGGAACGCCGCCGCGCGCTGACGAAGCAGTGCAACAAGGAGGCTGAAGAAGCTAAGATGGCCATCCGCAACATTCGCCGAGACGGTATCGACAAACTCAAAAAAGCCGAAAAAGAGGGCTTGAGCGAAGACCTCCGCAAGGACGCTGAGAACGACCTGCAAAAGATTCACGACAAAATGGTGAAGCAGATCGAGCAGCTCCTCGAAGTCAAGAACAAAGAAATCATGACTGTCTAAGCAGCTCTCCTTGGTGGGCTCAGACGGGTCCGACCAGTCCGACCAGTCTGAGAACCAGCTTCCTCGAGAGGACCTCCGACCAGTCCGACCAGTCTGATCAGTCTGAGAACCAATCCCCCTCAGAGGACCTCCGACCAGTCCGACCAGTCCGACCAGTCAGAGCCCACCAAAAAAGCTCCACCAACTATGCCAACCCTCACCACACACACTCACGGGCAGGTAGTACGCAGCACCGGCAGCTGGTACACCGTGCGCACCGACGATGGGCGCGAAGTGGAATGCAAAGTCAAGGGCAACTTCCGCCTGCGAGGCATCCGCTCTACCAACCCCGTGGCCGTGGGCGATGGCGTTAGCATCATCGAGGACGGCAGCGGAACGGCTTTCATCCGCGAGATAGACGAACGCCGAAACTATATCGTTCGCAAAGCCTCCAACCTCTCCAAGCAGAGCCACATCCTGGCGGCCAATCTCGACCTGGCTCTCCTCGTCGTGACCATTGCGCGCCCCGAAACATCCACGACGTTCATCGACCGCTTTCTGGCCAGCGCAGAGGCCTACCGCGTTCCCGTTGCCATCTGCTTCAACAAAACCGACGACCTCTCCAGCGAAGAGCACGAAATGCTCGACTACCTCACGCTCATCTATCGCGACATAGGCTACGAGGTGCTACATGTGTCGGCCGTCACCCATGAGGGACTCGATGCGCTCGCCCCACTACTCACCAACCGCCTCACGCTCTTAGCGGGTAACTCTGGTGTGGGGAAGTCTACCCTCCTCAACGCGCTCATTCCCGAGGCCCACGCGCGCACCGCATCTATCAGCGACGCCCACGAAACGGGCATGCACACCACCACCTTCTCCGAGCGCTACGACCTGCCCCAGGGAGGCGCACTCATCGACATCCCCGGCATCAAAGGCTTTGGCACATTCGAGTTTGAAAGGGAGGAAGTGTCCCATTTCTTCCGCGACCTCTTCAGCATCTCCGCTGGATGCCGCTTCGGCAACTGCACGCACACCAACGAACCTGGTTGCGCGGTGCTTCAGGCCCTCGAAGAACACCGCCTTGCGCCTTCGCGCTATCAGAGTTACCTTTCCATGCTCGACGACAAAGATGAATCGAAGTATCGCGAGGCGTATTAAAAAAAACACACGAACACTTCCCTCTCGTTCTCCCCTAAAAACATTCCGACACGCCGGACTCACCAGAACAGTCCGTCCCGTCCGAAAAAACAACAGCATTATGTCACCACTTCTCCTCATCGGCACCATCGTCCTCGTGGCCCTCTTACTCTTCGCCATCGAGGCTTTCGTCACGCCTGGCTTTGGCGTGCCTGGCATCACGGCCTCTGCCCTCATCCTCGTGGCCGATGCCATCACTTTCTACCATTATGGCGCATTCATCGCCACCTGTGCCCTCTTCGCCTCCGTGGCCTTCGTGCTCTTCTTGTTCTGGCTCGTGAGTCGCTCGCCCATCATCAAGCGTGCCGAACTCCACACCAACATCGACTCTACCAATGCCACCGCAGCACAGCTCTCCGTGCGCCCTGGCGACGAGGGACGCGCTCTCACCCGCCTGGCTCTCATCGGCAACGCCGAGATAGACGGCAAGAACGTTGAAGTGAAGAGTGCCGGAGGTTTCATTGATGAAGGCACCCCCATCCGCGTTGTGAGCGTGCAGGATGCCCTCATCCTCGTAAGCCCGAAGTAGCACTTCTGCATCAGACTCATAGATATAAATATGCGTGCCTCCATTCCTTATATAGAACAGAAATTCAAAGAATACAACCAACTCATCTTCGGCAACCACCTCCCCGACATCCCCATCCGCCTCTCCCGCGCAACGACTTTCGTGGGGAAGTACCAACACCGCACGCGCCGCACACCGCTGGGACGCATTGAGCCTTACGATTTCTACTTGCGTTTCAGCGTGCTTTTCGACCTCACGCCCGAAGAACTCGACGATGTGATTATCCACGAAATGATTCACTACCACATCGCCTACCACCGACTCCACGACACAGCGCCTCACGGCCTCATCTTCTGCAAGTTGATGAACGACATCAACCAAACCTTTGGTCGCAACATCAGTATCTCCCACAAACTCTCTCCCGAAAAAGTTGCCGCCGTGAAGCAGTTGCGCCAAACGGTACACGTCATCGCAGCTCTCCGCCTTGCAACAGGCGGCGCGGGCGTCAAAGTGCTCCCTCGCAGCCGCCCACGCATCGAGGCCTACTGCAAGCGAATGCTCACACACCCCGAAGTGGAGGCCATTCGCCTTTATATCTCCGACGATCCATTTTTTAACAAATACCCCACTTCCTCCACTCTCTCGGCCTACGAGATTGAGGAAAAAGAACTCGAAGCTCACCTCCAAAAAGCTTCTCCCTTGAAACTACAGTTTTCAGAGGCCTGAGGGCCTTTTTTGGTGGGCTCAGACTGAGCCTCTCTTGGTGGGCTCAGACTGGTCGGACTAGTCGGACTGGTCCGAGGTCCTCTCGAGAAAGCTGCTCCTCAGACTGGTCAGACTGGTCGGACTGGTCCGAGAACTCCGAGACTCTCTCGAGAAAGCTGGAGAGGCTCTTCCTCTTGCTTTTTCCTCCGCTTTCCATTAACTTTGACGCCATTATGATAGAACTCCACGGAATCAGGAAATCCTTCGGCACGCTCGAGGTGCTCAAGGGCATCGACCTCAACATCAAGAAAGGCGAAGTTGTCAGTATCGTAGGCCCAAGCGGCGCGGGCAAAACCACGCTACTCCAAATCATCGGCACACTCTACAAGCCCGATGCGGGCAGCCTCCTTATCAACGGTACCGACGTGCTGGCGCTCAACAGTCGCAAATTGGCCGACTTCCGCAACCGGCACATCGGATTCGTCTTTCAGTTCCACCAACTCCTCCCCGAATTCACGGCGCTCGAAAACATCATGATTCCGGGAATGATTGCCCGCCGCTCCCATGGTGAACTCCGTCAGCGCGCACTCGAACTCCTACAGTTTATGGGACTTCAGAATCGTGCGGAACACAAGCCCAACGAGCTGAGCGGTGGCGAGCAGCAGCGCGTGGCCGTGGCGCGGGCGTTGATGAATCAGCCCGATGTGATTCTCGCCGACGAGCCTTCGGGTTCGCTCGACTCCCACAACAAGGCCGAACTGCACCAGCTCTTCTTCGAACTCCGCGACAAACTGGGCCAAACGTTCGTTATCGTGACGCACGACGAGGAACTGGCCCAACTCACCGACCGCACTATCCACATCATCGACGGCCATATCAGCGTGCCGCCCTCCAACCTCCCCGAAAATGAAGCATCCACAATCTGAGCGTCCCACAGCCCCCGCAACTGAGCGCACCTCCACCCTCCAACTGGGCAACTACAACACGCTGCGCATCACGCGCTTCACCGACCACGGGGCTTACCTCGACGGCGGCGAAGTGGGCGAAATTCTCATGCCCAAAACCTATGTGCTGCCCGAGATGAAGCCCGGCGATGAAGTCCGCGTCTTCGTGTATCTCGACCAGGAGGAACGCCTCGTGGGCACCACGGAAACGCCTCTGGCACGCGTGGGCGAATTTGCCTATCTGCGCGTGGCGTGGGTCAACGAGTACGGCGCCTTCCTCGATTGGGGACTCATGAAGGACCTCTTCGTGCCTTTCCGCGAGCAGAAACGCCGCATGGAAAAGGACCGTTCCTACATCGTCTATATCTACATCGATGAAGAAACGAGCCGCATCGTGGCCTCCGCAAAGGTGGACCGCTTCATCCAACCCACCCCCTACGGCCGCTACCACCGCGGTGAGGAGGTCGACATCCTCATCCAACAGAAAACGCCGCTCGGCTTCAAGGTCATCGTGGACAATGCCTGGCCGGGTCTCATCTACGACAATCAGATCTACGAAGACCACCGCACCGGCGAACGTCTCCGCGCCAGCATCGTCACTTTCCGACCCGACGGAAAACTTGACCTCTCACTGCAAAGAATCGGCAAAAGTCGCTTCCGCGATTTTGCAGAGATTCTGGAGGAACGCCTCGAGGAGGCCGGAGGGGAGATTCCCTTTACAGACCAGTCTGCATCAGAGGATATTATGCGCGAATTTGGTGTGTCCAAAAAGACCTTCAAACGCGCTGTGGGTACGCTCTACCGCTCCCGCCGCATCGAATTGCTGCCCGAGAGCATTCGCCTAACAAAAAAGTGACATATATTGCTGAGAAAAATCCTATCTCAGAGAAAACGACCAGAAAATGCTAACTGACAATTAGCAAAATAAAAGAAAGAAAAAATTTTTCGCTTTTTTTTCTATTATTTGTTTGTCTAAATCAAAAACGCTTCGTAATTTTGCAATGCATTCAAGGGAGAGAGGCATCCACAAAGCCCGCCCCTGTTGCTCTGATTTAGGAAATAGTTTTTTCATCTCTATATAAGTTCTGTGAAGCTGCGGCACGTTGTGAAATGGGCCGCAGCTATTCTTTTGCGCTTTTCTTGGTGGGCTCAGACGGGTCGGACCAGTCGGACCAGTCCGAGAACCAGCTTTCTTGAAAAACCTCCGACCAGTCGGATCAGTCGGACCAGTCGGAGCCCACCAAAAAGAGAACCTCCGACCAGTCGGACTGGTCGGAGGTAGAGGAGATGGAAGAAGCTATTTCTTAGAACGAATATCCAAAACCTAAATAGGGGAGGATGAGGAAGCCGTCCACGGAGTGGTCGCCGCCTAAGCCGAAGACGGGGGAAATACCCACGCGCATGGAGAAACCACGGAAGGGCTGCAAGCGATAGCCTATCGTGCCGAAGAAATAATAGGCCAAGAATGTTTCATGAGTATTACCAGGGACAACATAACCTGGACCATTATACCCCAGATAACCATCTTCGGGATATTCAACTTTTCCAAAGATGAGCGCCACGGTCATACCGCCGCCCAACTCAAATTTGCTTTTTTTCTTGCCGAAGAGGTAGTTGAACTCAGGAGAGAGCGAAAGCAGGTGGAACGATTGCTTTTCGCCAAACCAATCATTGGAGCCGGAATAAGCCCAGCCCAATCCGCCGCCAAAACCCCAACCGCGGTTGCCTTTGAGGCGCGTGTCGAAATGGGCACTCACCCAACCGAAGGGACCAAGTATCGTACCCGTCACGTTCTTCACGGGTTCCAAATTCAAAGAGGGTTGTAGGACTTTCAGGTCCGTTGTCGCAACCTCCGTGTGGGAGGTGTCAGGGGCTACCATTGCCGCGTCTTTCGCTTGGAGAGACAAGGCCGCGCAAGCCATAAAGCTTGCCAGAATCCATGTTTTCATAACAGAACTTATTATTGATGTAAAAATATTCTTCTTTCGTTCTTTCCTCCGCGCTGCAAAACGCTGAACAGCTACGGGGCAGGTCTTCGTCAGCACTTCGGCGGGACTGTTTCGCTCGCTAAGGCCCTACGGGGACAGATCATTCCTCCCCCACCACGCCTCGATACATCTGCATCATCTGCTCGGCAAGGCGGGTTGGCGCAAAGGTCTCGAGGGCCCACTGCCTACTGTCGCGGCCTCGCTGTTGGCGCGCCTCGTCGTCGGCAAGGAGGGTGCGGATGGCGTGAGCAATGCTCTCTGGGTCGTTCGGGTTTACCAGCAGCGAATGAGGGCCTCCAGCTTCGGGCAGGCACGACACGTTGGAGGTCACCACGGGCGTACCGCTGAGTTGTGCCTCCACCACGGGCAGGCCGAAGCCTTCGTTGAAGGAAGGGAAGACAAAGGCCGTGGCGCACTCATAGAGATAGCGCAGCAGGCGATTGTCATAAATATCGGTGAAAAGGAAGAACTTACGGCTCAGCTTATAGCGGCACACATAGGAATGGACCTCTTCGAGGTATTCTCGTCCGTTGCCCACGACCACCAGTGGCAGTCGCTCGCCAGCAGGGATGGCTTCGAGAGCGCGAACGATGCCCATGAGGTTTTTCCTACGGTTCACCGAACCCACATAGAGGAGGTAGTCCGTAGGCAACTGCGGCAAGTACTGTTTCAGTTTCCGATGCGCCAGTTCTTTATTGAGTTCCGCATAGAAGAGTTGTTGTGCAGGCTGATAAATGACCTCCACTTTCTCTTCCTTCACGTTGTAGAATTTGCATACATCGCGTTTCGTAGCTTTCGAAATGGCCACGATGCGTTGTGCCTCGCGGCAAGCATAGCGCGCCTTGAAGTCGTAGATGGCGCGGTCCCAGCGGTGGTACATCGCAGGAAAGGTGCGCCAAGCCACGTCGTGCATCGTCACCACTGCCGGAATTCGAGCAGCCCCCAAGCCCATTGGTAGCTCATGACTAAGGCCGTGGTAAAGATCAGCCTGGTCTTTCTTCAGCTCTTTGGCCAAACCATAGCCGCGCCAAAGCGAACCGCGCACAAGTCCCTCGGGCATGCGCGTGCGGCAATGTTCTTTGTGGCGATAAGGCTTCACCACGTTGGCATCCGAAATCTTAGGGGTATAGAGCAGGTATGTGTTATCCGGAAAACGAGCCGTGAGCATATCTATCAGTGTCCTACTGTAGTTGCCCAGGCCTGTAAAGTTATTAAAAAGGCGTTTAGCGTCGTAAGCAATCTGCATAGTTGTAAGTGTAAAAAAGAAAGGGGAAAACTCGCGGCCTCGCTGTATCAACGAAAGACATGCATAACCCAAAAAGTGTAAAGACGAGTTACCTTTCTTCACTGCAAAATTAAATCAGATTATGATTTCTCCCAAATTATTTTGGTTCTTTTCACGCTCTTCTTTATTTTTGCCAGAAAGGGAAAAGCGCAGCGGCGAAGCTCAACCTGCGTGTGCACGACAGCGTACCCACCGATTTTCGCCCGTGGCTGCCGCCCGTCTTCGCTCTTTGTCGGGACTTGGCGCACCTTTTTTCCATCTTCAACACTGCTCAATGAAACTACTCATCAATCCGAAATACGAACGGGTACGCCCCTTCCTCGAACACATCGACGCCTACTTTGCCGAGGGGCGAAGCCTGCGCGAGAGTCGCAACTCCCTGCGCGTGTGTCAGTGGGAGGATTTGGAGCTCAACGTGAAGCGGTTTCGCCAGCCCAGTTTTTTTCAGCGCCTGGTCTACACCTTCTTGCGCAGCCCCAAAGGCTTACGCGCCTATGAGAATCCGTTTCGTATGCACGCGGCCGGAGTAGATAGTCCCGAACCGGTGGCCTATCTCGAACGAAGAAAAGGAGGATTGATAGCGGAGAGTTTTTTCGTCAGTGTGCAGTGTCCTTACACGCGTCGGTTCTATGAGTTTGCCACCGCGCCGCTCACTCCTGAGGTGCTGTTGGTGGCTCGCAGTTTTGCCCGCCTCACGGCGCGCCTTCACGAGGCGGGAATTCTTCATCTCGACTATTCGCCGGGCAACATTCTTTTTGAGGTTATCGATGGCGAGCCGCATTTCTCTCTTGTCGATACCAATCGTATGCGCTTCGGGAGCGTTTCTGTGGCCGAGGGCTGCCGCAATTTCGCCCGACTCTGGGGACAGCCCCCTTTCTTCGAGGCGATGGCCGATGCCTATGCTGAAGCGCGCCACGCTTCCCCTGCCGACTGCCGCCAGCTCATGCTTTCTGCCCGCCGAAAGTTCTGGAAGCGCTACATACGCCGCCATGGTGCGCCCTTCGAGATGGAGCTCTCTGAGTGATTGGGCTAGGAAGCCTAGGCTTCCTAGCAGCCCTAGGGTTCCTAGGGCCCTAAACAATCTCTTTCGGCTTTTTTCCAGTAAAGATTTCATCCACTTTCGCCGCAATGATATTGGGCGAAATTTTCTGCATGCAGCGGTAGTCGCCGAAGCGGCAAGGCTTATTGCCAAAGATGGAGCAGGGACGGCACGACAGCTCCTGCTGCACGAGGTTTGCGCCCATTTGTCCCCAGCCCATAAAGCCCGCGTCGGGGTGCGTCTGTCCCCAAATCGACACCACGGGGCAGCCCACGAGTGAGGCCAGGTGCATATTGGCCGAATCCATCGAGATCATCGCATCGAGGCGACCCATGAGTTGCAATTCCTGCCCCAGACCGCGCAGCGTGTCGGAGACGAAGACGATGCGGGGGAAGCGGTCGTCCCATTCCTTGCGGATGGTGTCCATCTCGCGCGGCGTGCCAAAGACAAACAAGCGCGTACTGGGGCGTTGCTCCAAGATGAGTGCCAACGCCTCAGCGAGTTTTCCGGAGGGGTAGATTTTCCCCCGATGCGCCGCAAAGGGAGCCACGCCGAGGAGGTATTCGGTCTTTCCCCGCGGCCCTAAAAGCTCATCGATGAGGGGCGAAGCAGGCAGCGCGAGCCGCTGGAAGTTGAGCGTCACGTCCAGTCCCAAATGCGCCAGCACTTTGTTGTAACGCTCGAAGGAGGACGGCAACCGCTTGTGGGAGGTATGCGCCACGAGGCGGCGTTTCTCCGCCCGCCCCTTGTCGATATGCGCCACGCGGAGGCCATGAAATTGCAAGATGCGGCGAATCACGATGGTTCGCAACACGTTGTGGAAATCCGCCACAGCATCCACGCCGTGACGCTTCAGCTGCCGCGCCAGTCGCCACAGTCCGCGCAACCCCACATAGTCCTTCCGCAAATCCACGGGAAAGAAGTCCACATTCGGAGGTAGGTGCTCGAAGAGCGGTGCCACAAAGGGGCGCGACACCACAGTGATGCGGAGGTCGGGGTACTGCCTCGCCAGACAGTCGACAACTGGGACGGTCATGGCGATGTCGCCCAAAGCGGAGAATCGGAGTATGGCTATATGGTGCACAGAGGTCTTATTTTTTATACAATACGGGGTTGGTCTCGGGATCGTTGTAGAGCTTCATCTGCTTGTAGAGCTTCATCACCTTGCGACCAGCAGCGAGGTCGTCGAGCAAGGCATCGAGCGCGCCGCAGAGGTCGCTCTTCTGTTCGAGCAACACGTTCAGTCGCTGTTCGGAACGCGCTTTGTGGTCGGCCGAAGCATCGGGGCGTTCGGCTTGTTCGCGCATGTGCCAGATTTTGAGGCTCAAGATGCTCAAGCGGTCCACCGCCCATGCCGGCGTTTCGGTGTTGATGGTGGCCGTGGGCAATGGCTTCACCTCATGGAAGAGAGAGAGGAAATAACTGTCGATGAGTTCCACGAGGTCGGTGCGCTCCTGGTTGCTCTTATCGATGCGATGCTTGAGCGTCATACCCTCCTGCGGATCGATTTCCGGGTCGCGGATGAGGTCTTCCATGTGCCATTGAACAGCATCAATCCAGCATTTGCGATAGAGATCGTACTCGATGGTTTGCGGCGTAAAGGGGTTGGGCACTGCCGCATCGATACTATCGGTTTTGTGATAATCGCGCACAACCTGTTCAAAGATAGGCCATGCTTTTTCGGTGAAAGTCATATAAATGCTTTGTTAGTATTTGCGCAAAGATACTGTTTTTCTTGGAAAATTAGGATTGTATGGCAGAAAGGAGTGGCCAAAAGCGCGGGAAAATGCCCGAAAACGAGCGTTTTCCCTTATTGTGTCAGCTGGCGCAATAAGGAAGCCAGCTGACAGCCTTATTGTATCGGCTGAGGCAATAAGGTCGGACCAGTCCGACCAGTCCGAGAACCAGCTCCCGCAAGAGGACCTCCGACCAGTCAGACCAGTCAGACCAGTCCGAGACCCACCCCCCACAAGAGGACCTCCGACCAGTCAGACCAGTCCGACCAGTCTGAGCCCACCAAGAAAGGAATCAGCCATTTTCCCCAATTTCTTCCTATCTTTGCATACAAAGACCACAAACCATGTCGGAACTTAAAATTTTACGGCTCTTGCCGGAGCTGCGCGGGACGGTTGTGCTGCCAGCCTCGAAGAGTCTCTCCAATCGCCTGCTCACTATCAATGCGTGCTTGCCGCAGCCCGTCAGTTTGCACAATCTCAGCGAGGCCGACGACACCATTGTGATGCGCCGCGGACTCATGGGCTTTCGCTCCACCATCGACATCCACGGAGCGGGTACAGCCATGCGTTTTCTGACAGCCCTTTTCGCCACACGCCCCGGCGAGCGCGTGCTCACGGGGTCGGAGCGGATGCTGCAACGCCCCATCGGCGTGCTCGTCGATGCGCTGCGACAATTGGGGGCGGAGATGGAGTATGTCGGGGAAGAAGGCTTCCCACCCTTGCGCATCAAAGGCGGCGAACTCGCCGGCGGCTCTCTGACGGTGGAGGCCAATATCTCATCGCAATACATCTCGGCGCTCCTCATGATTGCGCCCGTGATGCGCGAAGGGCTCTCCCTCACGCTCGCTGGTCACATCGCTTCGCGCCCCTACATAGACATGACGCTGGCCCTGATGCGCGATTTCGGTGCCATTGCCCACTGGACAACGGAGAACGAAATCCTCGTAGCCCCCGGCGGCTATCAGCGCACGGCGGACTACACCGTGGAGGCCGACTGGAGTGCGGCGTCCTATTGGTACGAACTCCTCGCACTCTCTCCCGACAGCGAAGCGCGCATCGTGCTGCCACAATTGCAGCGCGAGAGCTTACAGGGCGATTGCCGCACGCGTGAGTTCTTCGAACCCTTAGGAGTGCACACGGCATTTACGCCCGAGGGCGTGGTGCTCACCAAGGGGGAGGCCACGACAGGCCGCCTCGAACTGAACCTCAGCGCGCAGCCCGACTTGGCTCAAACGCTGGTGGTGACGTGCGCCATGCTGGGACGGCCGTTTTGCTTCAGCGGCTTGGAGAGTTTGCGCATCAAGGAAACCGACCGCCTCGCGGCGTTGCAACAGGAGTTGCGCAAACTGGGCTGTGAGGTAGTGGTGGAAGGCGACGCCGTGCTGCGTTGCGATGCGCCACAACCAGCGACCGTGGCTTCAGCCCCCATTGCCACCTACGACGACCACCGCATGGCTTTGGCCTTTGCGCCGTGTGCCTATCGCTGCACAGGACTGGCCATCGAGCACCCCGAAGTGGTGGCCAAATCTTATCCTTCCTTTTGGGACGACCTCAAAAATTTTGAACAACAATGAAATTTCTCATAGCATTTGCCATCGCTTCGCTCCTGATGGTATTCATCAATATTATCAACGCGCTGCGCCGAAAGCCGCGCACCACGGAGGAGAAAGTATCGGAATTCGGAACAACCGCCACGCCTGCCCCTGCTGCCGATGTGCAGCAGCCGTCTGAACGCGAGGAACAGCCGCGCCCCATCTGCGGACTGGGCGGAATGTGCAACCTGGATTGTCGAGTGGAGGACTTGAAAGAAGAGCCCGACTACTACGAGGATGAAGAACTCGACGACTACCGCGGTAAGGCTTCCGATGCCTATACTGCGGCCGAAGTGGAACAGTTTGAAGAAGTGCTCACCACGATGCGCCCCGAAGAGGTTCATGGTTGGCTGCGCTCGTTGCAACTGCGCGGTGTGGCACTGCCCGATGCCTTGAAAGACGAGGCCTATATGATTGTGAGCGAACAAGCCGAAAACCTATGATTCTCTCCTACACATTTTTTCAGCACGCCCTCTTAGGCGGTTTTCTGGCGGCGATGCTCTGCGCCGTGATAGGGACGTATGTCGTCACGCGCCGCTTGGTGATTGCTGGGGGCGGCATGGCCCATGCCGGCTTAGGCGGAGTGGGCCTCGGAGCGTGGTTGGGCATCAGTCCCTTGGTGGGGGCTGCGGCCTTCACCCTCTTCTCGGGTTTCTCCATCGACTTCCTGAGCCGTCGCAACATCCGCGAGGACAGCGCCATTGCGATGCTCTGGACTTTCGGTATGGCGGTGGGCATTCTCTTTGCCTATCTCACACCGGGCTTTATGAATGATCTCTCGGCCTACCTCTTCGGCGACATCCTCTCCATCTCGCGCCTCGACCTCTACATCATCGGTGGACTTACCCTACTGACGTACGCGTTCTACTTGCTCCTCTCGCCGGCCATCATCACGGTGGGCTACGACCGCCAGTTTGCCGTGACGCAGGGACTACCTGTGCGCCTCATCGAGCGGGTGATGATTGCGCTCATCGCCCTGACCATCGTGGTTTGCCTGCGCATGGTGGGCATCGTCTTGGTCATCTCGCTGCTTTCCATTCCCCAGCAGTCGGCCGCGCTCTTCACGCATCGCTTCCGCAGCATGGTGTGGCTCTCGGCCTTGTTTGGTTTCGCCGGCATCGTGGGCGGACTGGTGGTGAGCTACTACCTCAACGTGCCGAGCGGGGCTTCGATCATCCTCATCTCGGTGGTACTCTACTTCTTCTGCCGCCTGATGCGGACAATAATACGCTAATTTTTTAGTTTATACAAGATAGACATCATCTCCCTCGTATCTTGAAACGACTACTCCTATATATATGTGTGATTTTCTGCCTCGTGGCGTGCACTACGAAGCAGAACACGGCAGGCTCGCGCTTCTGGCAGGGCTTCACAGCAAAGTATAACACCTACTTCAACGGCCACGAGGCTTACAAAGAAGGGGTGGATGCGCAGATTTCGGGCAACGTGGACAACTACACGGAGATATTGCCGTTTTTCCCCGTTGGCAACGAGGCCACGCGCAATATCGGCAAAAGCCAGTTTGACCGCGCCATCACCAAATCGGAGAAAGCCATCCAGCTCCATAGTATCAAGGTGAAACCGGAAGTGAACCCGACGAAGAGCCGTAGCGAAAAGATGAAGCAGTTCCTCCGGCGCAAGGAGTTCAACCCTTTCCTCAAACACGCGTGGCTCCTGATGGGGCAGGCGCAGTTTCAGAAAGGCGATTTCTTAGGCGCGGCTTCCACCTTTTCCTATATCACGCGTCGCTATGCCGCCGAACCTCCCGTGGTGCAAGAGGCACGCACGTGGATGGCACGGTCGTATGCCGAACTGGGCTGGTTCTACGATGCGGAAGATGCTCTCGACAAGGTGCGCCGCGACTCTATTCCCGCGCGCCTCGGCGGAGAACTGGCGGCTACTCGGGCCGATCTCTTGCTGCGCCAAGAGCGTTTTGCGGACGCACTGCCCTATCTCACAACAGCAGTAAGAAAAACACGCAACCGCAAGCTCCGCGCAAGGCTCTACTTCTTGCTCGGACAGGTGGAACAACAACTCGGACACCGCGCCGAAGCCTATCGCGCACTGGGAAAGTGTGTGCGCCTATCACCTCCCTACCAACTCGAATTTAACGCCCGCATCCTCCAAACGGAAGTGTTTCCGGAGGCGGGCGGAGCACGCAAGATGACGGCACAACTGCGGGGCATGGCGCGCTCGGAGAAGAATAAGGAGTATTTGGACCAAGTTTACTATGCTTTGGGTAATATCTTCCTCACACAGAACGATACCGCCTCGGCCATTGCGGCTTATGAGCAAGGACGCACCAAAGCCACACGCAGCGGGGCGGAGAAAGGCGTGCTGCTCCTCCGCTTGGGACAGCTCTACTGGGAACGTGGGCGCTACGACAAGGCGCAGACGTGCTACAACGAGGCGCTGGGCATGATAGACAACCGACGGAAGGATTACGCCGAGGTGACGCGCCGCTCACGGGTGTTGGATAAACTCGTGCCCTATACGTCGGCCATTCAGTTGCAGGACTCGCTCCAAGCCTTGTCGCTGATGGGCGAGAAAGAGCGTAATGCTGCCATCGACCGCGTCATAGAAGCGCTCCGACAGCAGGAGAAAGCGGCCGAACGTGCCCGCCGCGACAGTGCGGCCGATGCGCGCGCTGATGAAAACGGTGAGGACGACGACAATCGGGATATGCCCAACACGCCGCGCCGCCCACAAACGGCACAGCAGACGCAGGCGTGGTACTTCTACAACCCGATGCTGGTGCAGCAGGGTAAGGAGGATTTCCGCAAACATTGGGGCAACCGCAAGAACGAGGACAATTGGCGCCGCTCGAATAAGACGGTGGTGCAACTCAATACGAACGCGGGGGTGGACTATGCTGCGCTCGATAGCATCGAGGCGGCAAGGGAGAAAGCCGCGGGAACTGAAGAGGAGGGCAAGGACAGCATTGTTGCGCCGGCCGATGATCCGCATCAGCGGGACTACTATATGAAACAGATTCCTTTTACTAAGGAACAGAAAGAGGCTTCGGATCTCATCTTGATGGACGCGCTCTACAACGCAGGTCTCATCGAGAAAGACGACCTCGAGGACTTCCCGCTGGCGGCACGCACGTTGCAGCGCATCGTGAGGCAGTACCCCACGTTTGAGAAGCTCGAGGATGTCTACTACCAACTCTTCTTGCTCTATTCCCGCTGGGGACGCCCGAACGAGGCCAATACCTATCGCAACTATCTGGCTGCGAAATATCCGAACAGTCCGACAACGCGCCGCATTCTCGACCCTGACTATCTGCGCTTGGGACGTGACGGCAAGGCCATCGAAGATTCGCTCTACACAGCTACTTACATGGCCTACCGCAACCGTCAGACGGCGGAGGTGGAAAGGAACTTCGCGCTGTCGACGGAGAAATTCAGTGACGGCATCAATCGTCCGAAATTCATTCTGGTTCACGCGCTGTCACGCATCGGAAAGGCCGACAGTCGCGATGTGGCGAAAGAACTGCGCGAACTGGTAACGCGCTACCCGCAAAGCGATGTCAGCGAAATGGCGGGTATGATTGTCAACGGCCTCGAAGCGGGTCGCCGACCGGGTAGTGGGGCGTATAATTTAGGTAGTCTCTGGGAGCGTCGCACGGCGCAAACCGACACGCTGGCCTTAGGGGCGAAAGCGAAGCAGAAGCTCTCGGCCGAACGCAACACGCCTTTCGTGGTGCTCATTGCTTACGCGAAAGATTCCATCAAAGATAATCAACTGCTCTACGACCTTGCCCACTTCAACTTCACGGGTTTCTACGTGCGCAACTTTGACATCAGCAAGGTGGAGGAGTTTGGCGAAGTGGGTGCGGCTCCAGCCACAGCGGGCGGCAGCACCTCGGCCACAAAACCTGCTGGAGCGAAGACGGACAAGACCGCACCGGCGCAAACGGCCACGAAGAAAGGCAGCCTGGTGGAGTTCCGCATCAGTGGGTTCAACAGCTATGACGAGGCCCATCAGTATGCGCAGGATATTTACCGCGATAAGCAGTTGCGCCCACAATTGAGGCGCGCAAAGATGTTCTTGATTTCACAGAAAAATCTCGAACTCATCCCCGCCGTTTATAGCTTCTCCGATTATCAACAGTTCTTCACCAAGTACTACGCGCCTATGAAGCTCAACCCAGAGCTTCCGCTCGACTTGGAGAACGCGCCTGTTGTGCAGAAGTATGAGGACGTTCGGCCTACCATCTACCCCATTGCAACGAAACCTACACGGGCCGACAGCATCGACAAGGCCAAGGCGGACAGCATTGCTAAGGCGAACAAAGCGGCGCAGGACTTGCTGAACAAACAGCAGAACAAGCAGCTCGACAAGGACGAATACTATCTGCCCGAACAGTCCTCACAACCGCGCCGACAGACCGACACGGAGGGAACGGAGGTGCCCATCGAGCCGAAGAAACAAAAGACAACGGAAAAGAAACAAGAGACGGAAGTGCCCGTAGAACCGACAAAGCCAGAGAAGAAAGACTCTGTGCCGGAGAAGAAGCAGAACGCGCCCGAAAAGAAACAGGAGACGCCGCAGAAGAAACAGGAGACGCCGCAGAAGAAGGAGAATCCGCTCGTGCCGAAGAAGCAGGAGAAGAAAGAGGACTTCCCCGACGATTCGTATCCCATGACCAACGAGGAACGAAAAGAAGCGGAGAAGCAGCAGAAAAAGCAACCCGTCCGACAAACTGAAAAGACGACGCAAACAACGCCTGAACGCAAAAAACAGGACACGCCCGTTGAGGACTCCGAAGGTGGCTGGTATCCTGTGGAATGATGAGCAAAGCGGTGGGGACTATAAGGGTATCCGTGAACACAATAAGGATGCTCTTGGACAAGATAAGGAAACGCCCAAAAAGGATAAGGAAATCCGTGGACGGAGAGAGGGAATCCCAGAGAAGGATAAGGAAATCCGTGGACGGAATAAGGGAATCCCAGAGAAGGCTCAGCCTTTCCTGGAGAATGATAAGCAAAGAGAGAGAGGGCCTCAACAGCCTTCTCTCTTTCTTTTTTGCTCCGAAGGGGCAGATAAGGCGGTGTCTCCTCTCCGCCCGTTGGTACTCGGACAAGTGCAAGAAAACCCATCCACTCAAGAGTTGAGGCAGAAAAAAGGTTCTCGAAATAGTCCAACAAGTATGACTAATTCGAGAACCTCATAAGAGCTTGCTCACCTCTCTCCAGCATGGGAGAGAAGGAAAGCCTCTTAAAGATCTTCTATGCTATAAATCTGATACGTTACCTCATAACCTTTTAACTGTTCGAGGAGCGGCTCGGCCAGTATCTTGAGCTTGTCGAGGTCGGCCTCAACGGTGTCGGTCAACACATTGGCGAAGATACATTGCATCGTGTCGGAGCGTGTGGCTATGATATCGATGCGGCTCTCTTCGGCATTGTCCCACCATCCTCCGATAGTCCACGCCTCGTCCGCCTCTTGGAGCTTCTGTGCGAAATACTTACGCATGCTTTGCTGCTTCAGCACCTCGTAGTCGTTGAGCACCAGTTGCTGAAGCCCTTCATAATCGTGCTGATAGATGTAGCGGTCGTTGTGGTAGATATAACGGAACCAGAAGCGGAGGAAGTTGTCATTGATGGAATAGCGCACGTTCTTGCTGCCCTGTTTGGAGAAGAGCGGCGTTTGTCGCGTGATGAGGTGGAAATCTCCCTCCATGCGGGTGAGATAGCCGCCTATTTCTTTGTCGAGCGTGGCTTCGATGGCGGAGCGCGCCGTAATGTCCTTGGCGATGCAGGCCAAGATGGAGAAATAGAAAGTGTACTCCTTGCCCACGCCGTCTAAGAGGATGTTTCGGCCCTCCGTGATGTAGGGCGAACCCAGGCGGAGGATATGCTTGAGGATGTCCTCACAAGTGAACGCTCCAGCACGGATAAGTCCGTGGAGATAACGGGGAACGCCCCCTGTGAAGGTGTAAGCGGCGAGCAGGTCCTCCGGCGTGGCGTCGGGCTTTGCTGCCGTGATGAGTTGGCGAATCATGGCCGTGGAATAAGGCTTGATGTCGAGCCAGAGGTCGTGCCTATCTTTCAGCGGAGCTTGCTTAGCGTGGAACACCTTATCGATCAGTGCCGAGTCGGAACCCACGAGCAACAAACAGAGGTGGCTGCGCTCGCGGTTACGGTCCCAAATGGTTTGCACTTCCCCATAGACTTTCGGGTTGATAACATAGAACTCCTGAAATTCGTCTATGATAATGTTGAAGTAAAGCTCTTGGGATTTGACGATAATAAATTTGAAGAGGCTTCGGAAGTCGATAAATTCCTCGTCGATACGGAGGTTGAGCACTCTCCGCATTTCATCTAAGAAATCGCGGCAGAGAAGCGGTTCGGCCTTGCGCGAAACGGGGAAGTAGAGAGTGGGGTTGCCTTCTCGCGTAGCTTCCAGGACGAGTTGCGTCTTCCCAACGCCGGGGCGGCCTGTGATGACGGCCATCTTGGCACTGCTTTTTGTGTCGGCCTCTATCTTGCGAATGGCTTCAAGCTCCTTGTCTCTTTCGTAAAACGTCATGTTCGATAGTCTTTATCAGTGCAGAATCGCGTAGATTTAACGCAGATTTCAGAACTAAAGGTTTGTTAATGGCAAAAGTAAAGAATAAAAACGGTTTATACAATTATTTCCCGCGCCTTTTCTTGTTGTTTCTTAACAAAGTGTATAATACGGAATAAGTCCGTCTGGCAAAATGCTGCCAGCAACGGACTTATTCTTCTGTGTCATTATTGGTGATTTCGAAGGGAACATCGTCGGGATTGAAGAGATTGGGGCCTTCACCTTTCTCTGTCTCGGCGGCTTCGCCCTCTGCCTCGGAAGCCTCAGCGGGTGGCTCGGGGAAACGCGTGGGTTCGAGTTCCTCAACGCTTTCTATGGTGCAGGTGGTGACGCGCTTACCTTTGGCCTTGAAGCCCTTAACGGCAACAAATTCTTCCGCATCGATTTCGATGGGGTCGCGGTAGGCATCGGGGCCGCCGAGCGTCACGCGGATGCGCGGATAAGGTACATCGGTCAGGATTTCCAACTTCGTTTTGGGATTGTCGCCGGTGAAACTCCAGTGGCGACCACCGCTGGGCGACTCGAACAGGAAGCGTTTCACATAGAGATACCCGTTCTGGTCGGCATCGTAGAGCACGGCGGTCCACGCCTTTGAGTCGACAAATTTTTCGACCTTCATAATGTCGCCTTCGTAGTGATTGTTGAGGTCGAAGTTGGTGGTGTAGAACTCGCCATTGCGGAGGATCACGAGGATTTGCTCTCCGGTGTGGAATTCGCCCAGATACTGTCCGCGCTCGTCGAAGTTGAGGCGATTGACATCGTGGTCGAACCACACCTTACGTCCGCCCAAGGTGGAAACGCCATGCGCCTTGAGCGTGATGCGATGGACATCGAGGCGCGTGAGCAGATTGCCGCGACTGCCACGCCCTTTCACCATGAGTTCGGAGAAGTCCTGTTCGATGAACTGGCGGCGCAATTTCGGATTGGGCTTGAGCGTCACCTTGATTTGTTCGGCCTCACCGTTGGGATTGGCCGTGAAATAGGCAATGCGACTACCGGGTTTGCCCTGTGTCACGTCGTATTCGCGGTCGTGCATGATACTGGTCACGTTGAAACGCTTCATATAGAACGCGGAAGCCTTTCCGTCGCGATAGACCACGTTGTAAATCGTGCGCTTGTCGTTCTTTTTGAACACCGCAATATGGATGATTTCCGCCTTTCGCTTCTCGGCTTTGGAACGTTCCGTCTCGCCGATAAAAACTTTATCGGCCACGCGCGTCACCTTATAAGTTCCGTCGCGATAGAAGATAATGACGTCATCCAGGTCGGAGCAGTTCTCCACAAATTCGTCCTTCTTCAAACTCGTACCCATAAAGCCTTCGGCACGATTGACATAGAGTTTCTGATTGGCCTCAGCCACCTTGGTGGCCACAATCGTATCGAAGGAGCGAATCTCCGTCAGGCGCGGATGTTCGGCAGCATATTTGTCGTAGATGATCTTAAACCAGTTGGCCGTCACCTCCGTCATGTTCTTCAAGTCGTGCTCTATGCGCTCTATTTCGGCCTTGATGCGGGCTATCAGCTCCTCGGCTTTCTCCTTGTTGAAGCGCAGGATGCGCGCCATCTTGATTTCGAGCAGGCGCAGATAGTCCTCACGCGTGATTTCGCGATAGAAGCTGGCTTTGTAGGGCTCGAAACGCTTGCTCAGATGGGCCGTGACGGCGTCGAGGTCCTTTGCGTTTTCGAAGTCCTTGTCCTTATACATTCGCTCCTCAATGAAAATCTTCTCCAGACTGGCGAAGTGGAGACTTTCAAGGAGTTCGTTGCGGCGTATCTCGAGTTCGCGGCGCAACAACTCTTTGGTGGAATCGACGTTGTGGCGCAAAACATCGCTCACAGTAAGGAACTCCGGTTTGTTGTCGCGGATGACGACACAGTTGGGGGAGATGCTCACCTCGCAGTCCGTGAAAGCGTAGAGCGCATCAATGGTTTTGTCCGAAGAAGTGCCCGGCGTGAGGTGTACGAGTATCTCGACCTTCGCCGCCGTATTGTCGTCCACTTTTCGGATTTTTATTTTCCCCTTTTCGTTGGCGCGGAGGATGGAGTCGATAACGCTGCCCGTGGTCGTGCCAAAGGGAATCTCGCTGATAACGAGGGTTTTGTTGTCGAGCTTCGAGATGGTGGCGCGCACCTTCACCGAACCGCCACGCAGGCCGTCCTTGTAGTTGCTCACATCAATGCTACCGCCCGTCAGGAAGTCGGGGAAGAGTTGGAAGTCCTCGCCGTGGAGATATTTGATGGCCGCCTGACAAATCTCGCCAAAGTTGTGGGGCAGAATCTTAGCACTCAGTCCGACGGCGATGCCCTCTGCGCCTTGCGCCAAGAGCAGGGGATACTTCACAGGTAGTGCCACAGGCTCTTTCGCACGCCCGTCGTAGGAGAGTTTCCACTCCGTAGTTTTCGGATTGAAAAGGATGTCGAGGGCGAGCTTCGAGAGGCGCGCTTCGATGTATCGCGGAGCCGCAGCCGAGTCGCCCGTAAGGATATTTCCCCAGTTTCCCTGCGTATCAATGAGCAGGTCTTTCTGACCGAGCTGTACGAGTGCTCCCCCGATGGACTGATCTCCGTGGGGATGGAAGTGCATCGTGTCGCCCACAAGTCCCGCCACCTTGTTGTAGCGTCCATCGTCGGCACGCTTCATCGCATGAAGGATGCGCCGCTGAACGGGCTTCAAACCATCGGCAAGGTGGGGCACAGCGCGCTCCAGAATCACGTAAGAAGCATAGTCAAGAAACCAGGTCTGGTACATCCCCGTAAGCTGGTGCTTTCTTGATTCGTCCTGCAAGCTCGTTGGCTGATAGGAGGAGTGCTCCTCCGGCTGTAAGTCTTTATCTTTTTTTTCGTCGGACATGAACGTAAAATCAATCTGTTTTCACGGTCTATTGCGCGGTTTTCGGTCACAATAAGCCAATTATTATGCAAAAATACAAAATTTTCGCCCTTACTCTCGTTCATTTCCCGAAAAAAACCTATCTTCGCACCGCAATGTCGTTAGGAAGGCTTGGGTTGCACTGTAGTTTCCATATCTGTCCTCCCCTTCTCTCCTATCGCACATTCCGCGCCTGTGGCGAAATTGGTAGACGCGCCAGACTTAGGATCTGGTGGTTTATGCCGTGTAGGTTCGAGTCCTATCAGGCGCACCACAACCCTCCCCCGACTGCTTCCCAGAAGCCGTCGGGGATTTTTTATGTTTAGAAAGCTCCCAGAAAGCCCCAGAAAGCCCCCTCCATCTCCCCCATGAGGGGGAGTGCTCAGAGCACAGGATAGCAGTTAAGGACTGCGGACTAATCATCGAACACGCAAGTGGCAGCCGAGCACTCCCCCTTTATGGGGGAGATGGAGGGGGCTTTCTGGAAGGGCTCAGTACTCAGAGCAGAAAAGAAGAGGTTATAACTTTCAATAAAGTGAAGATAAAACCGTAAAACATACCATAACTTTCACTTTAATGATAGTTATGAACAATCAGAAGAATACCTATATTTTTGTCCCTCAACACAAGCTCATTTGCTTGTTTAACTCCTGCTTAGAGAGATGCTCCACGCGCTATCCTTTCAAAGCAAAGCGGCCTTCCCTCATTACGCAACATTCCCTCCCCTCGTTGCCTCACGGCAGCTGCTGGGAAAAGAAAAAAACTCGGACGGGAGGTCCGAGTTGGTAGATGGGAAAAAATGTGGCGCACCTCTATGATTTGGCGCGCTCGAAGTATTTCTGACATTCCGCTTCATCGGCTCCACGCGCGGCGGCATAGGCACGGATGAGGGCGCTATTGAACGCGTCGTCGGCTTGGAGGGCAGCCAAACTCTTGCAGCCTTTTTCTACGCTCACTTTGCGACCACATTTCATGTTGCCGGTGTCGAGTATCGAGAAGCGGTAGCGGCCGTCGATGCGGTCGAACAGGATGTTGTCCGCACGGCAAGCTATGGGAAGGAAACCTTCCTCATGCAGGCGCGCAGCATAGCGGGCAAAACTTTCGAGCAGTTCGGCGCGCTCCGAATGGGGCATACCGAAGGCTTCGTGCAGAGAATGGCGATAGTTGGAAAAAACGCCTACAAAATACATATTCTGGTCCATCAAATTACGACGATAAGCCACATAGGCCACAGGCTCTTGGGTGGCGAAACCGCGCTCTCGGAGCTGTGCAGCACAATTGTAGGAGTGTTGGCCCTTCGAGGCCTTGTAGATGCGCACCGCCAAGCGATTGCGCCAGGAGGTTCGGTCGTAGTGTTTCACACAAAGCGTGAGTCCGTCAACATCCAGCAGGCGGATGCCATTATTTACCATTGGGAGTGTGCGACCAGTATCTTCAAAATGGTCAGCAATATTTACTAAATAATCGCGTAAGCGTTCGTATTTTGGGTTAATAATGAGGGTCACAAGTATATTTGTTTTCTTCGTTATCAAGATAATTAGGTGTTCAAAGATACTAAAAACTTTCTATGCTACAACCTTTTTAGGCGTTTCCTTTCCTCTGAAACAGAAGATTATACCATTTTACTTGGTTGAAACGCGTTGTTTTCGTATTTTCGCGCTATAAAACAGAAAAAGATTCCCTTATGATGGACATTATTTTTCAGACCTTTTCACAATTCAGCATTGAACAAACTGCTGGAGCATTCATCGTGTTGATGGCTATCATCGACGTGTTGGGTTCTACGCCCATATTCCTCAACCTGCAAGCCAAAGGCCGTCCTATCAATGCCTTCAAGGCTGCGGCCATTAGTTTGGTATTGCTCGTGGCTTTCTTCTATGCTGGCGATGCCGTGCTGCAACTCTTCCACGTCGACATCCAGTCGTTTGCTGTGGCGGGTGCACTCATCATCTTCATCATGGCTTTGGAAATGCTCCTCGACGTTGAGATTTTCAAATATGGCGGGCCCACGAAGGAGGCCACCCTTATTCCGGTGGTGTTCCCGCTGATTGCCGGCCCGGGCGCATTCACTACGCTGATTTCGCTAAAGGCTGAGTTTGCGCAAATCAATATCTTGGCGGCCCTCGCCCTCAACATGGTGTTGGTTTACATCATCATCGCCGGCGCGGGCTGGGTGGAAGAACACGTCAGCAAGACATTCATCTACATCTTGCGTAAGTTCTTCGGTGTGATTCTGCTGGCCATCTCGGTGCGTCTCTTCACTTCCAACGTGCTGCCGCTGATCGATAGTTTGAGCAAATAAGGCTGCACGCCAACGGTGCTAAGGCGCAAAACGAACCGCGAGGGACGAGGTTAGACATCTGTGCTACCTCGTCCCTCGCTTTTATACGAAAGGCTGGTTTCCCAATGTGAGAAACCAGCCTTATTCTTGAATGTTCGTATCGGACAATTGTCTGCTTAAATATATTAAACCTACAAGGTCAAATCAACGTATTATTCCGAGACAGGACGGACAGAAAGTCCGTAACCATTACCGGTTGTTTCATACTTTGGATACACGCCCCAATTATTAAAGAACAAGCAGTTAGTGTTCTTCGAATCATGCGAAATGGCAGAATGATAAAAACCGTAGAAAACACTACCATTCAGATAGCCGTCATGATGACGCCAACCCAAAGCAGGGAAATAGATCGTAGTAGTTGAACCGTCTCCCGTTTTGAAATGCCAACCCTGGTCGTAATTTCCCACCACGTTAAGCTCTTTCTTATCACTTTCGACATTATTTCCCGTAGTGGTAAAACCAGAAAAGGCATTACTGGCAGGCATCTTGAAGCCAGCGGGACAGGGGTCGTAGACGGTCTTCACCACAACATTGTCATGGAAACCTGTCTCAGTGTTATCCATCGACCAGAGGTTTACCTTCCAGAAATCATCAAACGAAACGTAGTCATAGAATGTCTCGGGGTGTTGAATGCCGTTTTGAATGCTCATTTTCTGCCCACCTTTGGGCTTAAATGTACCGTCGATGATAGCTTTCTTTCCTGGAAAAGCATCCTTACGTCCAAACTGATAGAAGGTAGAAGACATTTGTTTTATTTCGCCAGGGGTCTGCGTGATGTCGATATAAGCAAACTGTTTCTCACCATCGTTGGCGACAGTCTGTTCCACCTTCACGCGAGCCATGCGAGGCTGGTCGAAGGGAGACGCATCCCATCTCATATAGGCAAAACCAAGCGGAAGTTTGGTGAAGTTATAGGTAACGCCCGCTTTATTAACTACAGGAATCGTGTTGAGGGCATCATTCTGGGCGAACCACAAGTGCCACGACCATACAACCGTTCCGCCTTTCGTGACAGCAATGACGGCGTTACCGTTCTTAATCTTGTCCTGCGGCACATGGAACTGTACAAACTTTTTGTCGGCAGAAAGAGAAAGACTACTTGCTTCTACAATGCCGCTTTGGTCTGTCCAAACAATCTTTGCTCCATCGGGCACATTCGCGCCTCCATTGCTCTGCGTAATCCAAGGATCAGTAATATTCTTACCTGCATGATCCTTGAAGTTTTTCAAGACATCAGAGCCTGACACAGTGGTTTCATAGGAATGTTCATTAGTAGCACCGCCCGTGATAGCGTTACCGTAAACCAACGGAATACTGTAGTAGCCCGGAGCAGAGATGAGATAAGAGTTGGCAGTATTCTCAACAGTGGCCGCACCCGTGGCGTTGGAGAGGTTGTAGTAGTTGCCGGCAGCGCCCTTTGGTGTGGCATCTTGCAACACCTTGTTGTATTTATTGAGGCGGTTATCGATGGCCGTAGTGATAGTTGCAACGCCACTTTCGCCAGATGTACCTCCGTCGCCCTCCTCTTTGCTCAACTGGATGAGCCAGGCAGGTTTGCTTGTGCCGAGAGATGTCCAAGTATTACCACCGTCGGTGCTTTCCTCATACCCTACTACCTTCCATTTCACAGGCTGCTGAATGTAAGTATCAGGATCTATGCGACAGCTCTGCACCGTATAGCTGGCTGCCTCTGTAGCTGTATAGTCCACCACAGGGGGATTGGTCACGGAAAGCCAGTATCTCCACGTGGACTTCTTCTGCGACAAGGCGTAAGTCTTCGTTGTGCCGGGCTTCCATGTGCCGGAGAGGTTGGCAGTGATAGCAGGTGTAGTGCTGTTGTCAAAGTAGATCTTTACGCTCACGCCTGCAAGCGATTGCGGAATCATATAGAAAGTGAAGTTGTCGCCATTATTGCCCATGATGATTTGGTTAACGGCTTGTGAAGTGCTCACATTGAGCGTACCGTCGCCACCAAGGGTGAACGTGGCGGGAGTGCTGAGATTGCTCCACGCAGCCCCCGTGCCGTCGGCTTTCGAGGAGAGCGTGTAGCGTCCCTTGCTCTGCGCGTTGACGATCTCCACTTTCGTTATTGTCTTGTTCCATGAAAGATTCTGCCCCACTTTGAAGCGCACTGCCGTCAGTGCGTGACGGAAATCGAGGTTCGTTGTCGGAGCCACGTAGCGAGTGGCATACTTCACTTCGCCGGAGCAGGCCGTCATGAGGTCTTTCTGATTGACCACCTTCGGCTCTACTTCGAAATCAACATAAGGTGTAGATGTATAGCTCTCGGGAGACAGCTGCAATTTGTTGTAGCTGGAAGTCACTAAAGGATAAACAGCATAAAACTTTCCATAGGGCTGTTCCCACGACCACAGAATCTCATTGACGAGCGTACCGTCGGGATTTGTGTCCTTGTTGTAGAACCATGGCGTAGTGCTGAGGGTAGAAGTCGTTCCACGGTAGCCGATGGAGGAAAAATGGTCTGCAGCGGAGAAAGTCTCAACAACATTCGCACGAGGGGCGATGCGGGAACGGTTTGCTGTTCCGGCTTCCGTGCTCGTCTCCGCCTTGCGCGGCATGCTTTCTATACCGGCCGTAGTGATTTCTATGAGGCAGGTGTTGCCGTCACCACCCTGCACATCGAGCTTTTGCGAAATGAGATCTTCAGGAGTGAGGTTCAAGGGCGCAATCTGTTCTGCAAAAGCTGCACGGCTCAACGGACTGCCGGGCAGAGCACGAGCAGCAGCTGATCGGTGCGCGCCGTTCTGCGCATTAGAGACAATATAAGAAACCGCAGTGCCACGGTCGCCCTGATTGGTTGCATCATCGAGGTCATTATCGGAACAAGCACCGAGAGTCATCCCCATAATACAGAGAAAAGCAAACGCCGCCTGATGCACCGAATGCTTATGATATTGCTTGTTTTTCATATTGCGTGATTTTACTGTCGTATTACTCTTCTTTTTTCATTCCCACAAATTATTCTCAGAGAACTTCCGCGTTCCCGTAAGATCTGTGTCTTCATCATCCTCGTCAGGAGGCGTGATGGTTACACTTCCGCTGCCTCCGCCACCAGGCTTTACGGCAGGACTAGAAGCCAAGAACGTAGTTTCGTCACAAAAAGCCACGATTGTGCTTACAGGTTTGACATACATTTTCTTCATATATTCGCATTTTTTCATCGTTCCTCTTCTTTATGTATCTAATACTATTTTGTGAAATTAAATAAAAAAACACGGATAAAAGGCAGACTTATTATGGCAACAAGTCTGATACACAACCTCTATTCTGTGTCTCTTCTCTCTATTATTTCTGATTCAATTCACAAGTTTTTAGGATAATTTCAATCAATTCTAACCGCAAATATATACATATATATATGCAAACAAAATTTTTTTCAACAAAAAATACATCAAATTACTAAAAAAACAGACAATTTGTCTAAAACACGTTTTACATTTAGTAAGATGCTTTCCTTGCTTCTCGGATGCGCTGGCGGGCTGTTTCGATGATGGTGTCGATGCTGCGGGCGTAGTCGGCGGAGGAAATGTCGACTTTCACGTCGGGATCGATACCCATCTCGGTCATGCGCTTCTCACTGTCGTACATGGGGCTGGCGGAGAAGCGGAGCGTCCAGCCGTTGGGGAGTTCGCTGGTGAACGGCAGGCCTGCGCCGCCACCCGTGCGGTCGCCAATGACGGTGACGCGCGGCAAACCTTTGAGGAACATTACGAAACTGTTGGCGGCACTAAAGGTGCGGCGGTTCGTGAGGATGCAAACGGGCTTTTGCCAGCGCAAGCCCTTGAACGGCTCTATGCGGATGGCCTCCACGGGGGAGAAATCGTCGTGGCGCGGGCCGCGCTTGTGCTGCATATAGGCGCGCGTGGTGGGTTCGTTGATGAAGAGCGAGGCCAGTTGCTCCGCACTGGTGAGCAGGCCGCCGCCGTTGCTCCGCACATCCACAATCAAGCCGTCGCACATGGCCAGGGCGCGCATCATTTCTTGCAGGTTGCCACTACCCAGAGGCGAGGCGAAGGAGGCGCAACGGATGTAGCCCACATTGTCCGAAAGCACACGGTAGCGCAGCCCGCTGCCCACGCGAAAATCTTCGCTGCGCCCGAGATAACGACGCGCGAGCGAGTCGGAGAAGTTCATCGGGAAATCGTCAAACCAAGCGCCGTAGCGCGCCACATCGTGGGCGGCACTGAGATTCACATGGCCGTCGCGAAGCTCTGCCGTCATTCGGCGCAGAACCTCGAAAAGCTGTTCGCTCCGCATATTGTCCGTAACGCCCTGACGGTAGCGTTCGCGCAACGCCGCCCAGTCCAAACCGTATTCCTTATTCTTATAGTCGAAAAAACAATAGTGTTCGTCAATAAGTTTCCAGCACGTCTCGAAGTTGCCCGTGGGCGTGTTGTCCGCCATGTCCTCCGTGATGCAGGATGAAAGTAAGCCAGCAAGGAGCAAAAGAAAAAAGAGGGAAAGTGTTCTCATCGTAAGGGTTTATTTCAGTAGTCGTAATCGGCGCGTGTAGCCAATGACAAATTGGTTCTGCCAGTGGTGGGTTTTGATATGATTGAAATGACTCTGCCGCACATCGGCGCCATAACCCAGCGTGAGGCGTGAGCGGCCCAACGGGAGGGAAAGCGTGGCGAGAAAATGAAGCGAGGGCGCATTGCCCACATGAGAAACCACACAATTATGGTCGCGGTGGCCAAGACCGAACAACTCATAGTAGGACTGCCCATAGGCGGGCGAAAAAGCCAGTCCGGCGAGGGGCACTGCCACTTCTGCGCGCGCCTGCCATTGCTGCCGCCCCACGTGGAAGTCATATTCCGCCAATCCTGCTGCTGCCACATCCATGAAGAGCCTACCCTGCGCCGGATTGTTCCCATTCCGCGTGTTGTAGGTAACGCCTGTTCCGACCTCGACCAGCGGACCGAAAGCCAGGCGAAAAGGGCGTTGAGCAAATCTCTTATTCCACATCCACCCCACTCCCAGGCGCAAGTTGGCGTCCCATTCGTGGCCGTCGCCCGATGAGCCTGTGAGATGAGCCGCATCGGCCCTGTAGTGCGCCACCACCGTCACGCGGCCGCGCCCCCAGCGAGCCTTGCGCTCCGTGCGGTGGCTCAGGGAGAATCCCGCCCCGACATAGTCCTGCGGACTCAAATAAGTGTCGAGCACATGGGTGCGCCCAACGCCGAAGAGCCAACTGTGGTCAACGGCCCGCAGCGTATCGGCCCGCTGTGCCGACAAAGGCAGGGCGGAAAGTAAGAAAATGAGGGATAGAAAGTGTTTCATAACAGGTTGTAGGCAAAAGAAAAAGAATAGGATGAAGCAGCGCGTGATTTTCCTTATTGCGTCAGCTGACAACTTTATTCTGTCAGCTGATAGCCTTATTGTGCCAGCTGACAGCCTTATTGTATTTCGGACTGGTCGGACGAGTCTGACCAGTCCAAGAAAAATCTGACTCGTCCGATCAGTCGGACCAGTCCGACCAGTCTGAAAAAAGTCGGACCAGTCCGAGAAAAAATCGTTCTCAATTAGTTCTCCTTTTCCTCCTTCTCCATCTCGTCAACACTCTTCATGATCTTTTCTCGAATATCAGTCTTCTTCAAGCCGTTATAAATGAGATAGGCCAGAAAGAGAGCGGCGAGTCCGAAAAGGACATAACCGAGTTCGTGGCTATAACGCATGGCCAATTTCACCACCTGCTCTTTGGTTTGAACACCTGGGATGCGCGAAATGAAATAGCCAATGATGGCTAAGACAGTGTTCCATGCGCCAGCGCCCAATGTGGTGTAGAGGAGGAACGGCCCAAGCTTCATGCCCGACAGTCCTGCCGGAATGGAGATGAGCTGGCGAACAGCGGGTACCAGACGGCCGAAAAAAGTGGCCGTAGCCCCGTGGTCACGGAAATACTCCTCTGCGCGAGCCACGCTCTCCTCGGTGACGAGGCAGAAATGGCCCCAACGCGAGCGGGCAAACTTATAGATGACAGGGCGGCCCAACCAGCGCGCCAAGAAATAGTTGGCAAGTGCACCGACATCAGCTCCCAGCGTGGCGAAGACAACAACGAGGACGATGTTCATACTCGGGTCGCTCATCGAGAGCCACGCCGCAGGCGGCACCACCACCTCGGAGGGGAAGGGGATAAACGAACTCTCGATGGCCATAAAGGCAGCCACCACCCAATAGTTGAGGTTCTCCAGAACCCAGGCAATCAATGTTGCGGAATCCATACTTTTCTGTCGTTTCTTTTTATTTGTGGCACAAAGTTAATGGAAAAGGGAGAGACGGCAAAACAGCGGCTTAGCGCTTCTTCGGTCTGAGGCAAACGAGAGGTATGAGCATTTCTTCCATAGAAATACCGCCGTGTTGGAAA
Organism: uncultured Alloprevotella sp.; assembly: GCF_963536905.1. NCBI lineage: Bacteria > Pseudomonadati > Bacteroidota > Bacteroidia > Bacteroidales > Prevotellaceae > Alloprevotella > uncultured Alloprevotella sp. Next base: position 33,012 of record NZ_CAUTBW010000024.1, read on the forward strand.
GTGTTGCGATAGTATTGTGCGTAATAGTTGTAGTTGTTGGGATAGGCAAAGAAGCGCGAGCCTTGCGCGTAGATGTAAGCGGTGGAGAGGTTGGGCGAGGGCAGGCCGAAGCGGCGAGGGTCTTTCATCTCAAACACTTCGCGGGCGTTGTAGCCTAAGTTCTTGCCCAACTTGTAGCGCAGATTGGTGTTGACGTTTCTGTCGCCCACCACCTTGACGGGAGCGTCCACGCGGATGGAGCCGTGGTCGGTGGTGATAAGGATTTCGTAGTCCATCTCCGCCAGCTTGGTGAAGAGCTGCTTGATGGCCGTGTGTCTGAACCAGCTGAGCGTGATGGAGCGGTAGGCAGCTTCGTTGGAAGCCAGCTCGCGCACCATTCGGCTTTCTGTGCGGGCGTGGGAGAGGATGTCGATGAAGTTGATAACAAGGACGTTGAGCGGCGTCTCCGTGAGTTGCTTGATTTGGCCAAGGAAATGGTCGGCGCCCTGCGAGTCGTTGAGCTTGTGGTAGGTGAACTTCTCTTTTCTGCGGTAGCGCTCAAGCTGGTGACCAATGAGGAGTTCTTCGTTGAGGTTCTTACCCTCATCTTCGTCCTCTTCCACCCAGAGTTCGGGGTACATCTCGCGAATCTGCAAGGGCATGAGGCCTGAGAAGATAGCGTTGCGGGCATACTGCGTGGCTGTGGGGAGGATGCTAAAGTAGAGGTCTTCGTCGATGTCGAAGTCGTCGGTGAGTTCGCGGCTCAGCTCGCGCCATTGGTCGTAGCGGAAATTGTCGAGCACCAGGAGAAACACTTTCTTTCCTTCACGCAGGCGTGGAAAGACGCAACGCTTGAACACATCGGGACTCATCAGCGGACGATCGTCTGGGGTATTGACCCAGTGCTCATAGTTCTTGCGGATAAACTTGGCAAAGGTGAGGTTAGCTTCCTCCTTTTGCATGGCCAGCATCTCGTCCATACTGCCGCCCGTCTCGGAGAGCTCTATCTCCCAATAAACGAGCTTGCGGTAGAGGTCCTTCCATTCCTCGGGCGTGGAGGTGTCGCTGATTTGCGCGGAGATTTTCTGAAACTCCTGACGGTAGCTGCTCTGCGTCACCTCGGCCACAATCTCACGCTGGTGGATGTTCTTCTTCAGCGTGAGAAGAATCTGCATCGGATTGACAGGTTTGAGCAAATAGTCGGCAATCTTAGAGCCGATGGCCTGGTCCATAAGGTCCTCGGCCTCGTTCTTCGTCACCATCACCACGGGCACATTGGGCTGCACGTCCTTGATGCCGGCCAGCGTTTCGAGACCTGAAAGGCCGGGCATATTCTCGTCGAGAAGAATGAGATCATAGGCGTTGTCGCGGCAGAGGTCGATGGCGTCCTGCCCGTTGGAGCAGCTGGTCACTTCGTAGCCTTTGCGCTGCAAAAAGAGAATGTGAACATTGAGCATATCAATCTCATCGTCCACCCAAAGTAGTCTTCCTTGTGTCATATATTTCGTGGTGTGCTATTAATAGGGATTTTTAGCAATGTGCATAAGCGCAACAATGCCGCAAGAGGAGGTGTGCGCGAACCCATCCATCAGATTGAACAAACGAATGAAGCTCACAATCCTTATCTTGCTTGTGTGCAAAAATACGAAAAAGGAGAATTAAGCTATTGTTACAGATGCCTTTTTTGCCACCTCTGCCACTCAGATGGAGAATATCACAAGAAAAAAAAACATCAGAAATCATAAAAAAGTTTACTTCTTGTTGTATGTCCAAAGATTAGTAGTACATTTGTCGCAAATTCCTAAATACGGAATAAACGAATAATAACTTAAATATACAAAAGACAATGAAAAAGATTCTTTTCGTAGCTGCTGCTGCAGTTATGACTTTCGCTTCTTGCGGTAACAAAACAAATGGTAACAGCAACGGTACTGATAGCATTGCCGACAGCACTGCTGACAGCACAGTTTATGCTGGTGTTCTTCCTGGTGCAGATGGTTCTGACTCTGTAACTATCACACTGAAGTCTGACAGCACTTTCACTCGCACACACTCTGGCAGCCAAACTGAAACTGGTAAGTACAGCGTTGATGCTAAGAACATCCTGACAACTGTTGCAGGTGCTGACAGCAACTTCTACGCTATGACTCCGGACAGCCTCACTATGCTCGGCGCTGACAAGCAGCCTGCTGCTAGCGGTCTGCCTTACGTTCTGAAAAAGGTGGCTAAGTAAGAAAACTACGCACTATTAGCGTAACGATAAAGCAAACACGCTCCTCTCTCTCCCTCTGTCCTCCGACAAGGGAAAGAGAGGATTTTTTGTGGGAATAAAAGTAGAGAAATACTTTTTTGTGCTATAAAAAATTTATTTATTTGTTGCACTGTAAGAATAAATACCATAAATTTGCACACAACCCAGAACTAAAAACAAATGAATTATGAGTAAAAAAATTCTAACCCTAGCCCTCGCAATCTTGAGCATAAGCTTCGCCTTTGCCCAGAAAGTAACAGTTCCAGAACCTGAATTCTCCGACCAAACGTATCTCCTTACCTCAAATACCGAATACGTAAAACTACCGAGAGAAACAGGCGTAGTAAAAACAAAAGCCGGTGCATCAGTATATCTGACAGGTATCGGAAAGGTCAAGACACGCATCTCGCTGCCAGGCACAACATCAAGCGTAGTAGCAAAACAAGGCGGAGATGTACGCTTGATTATAAAAGCTGCCAACAACGCAACAGATCCTAACTCTTTCATCAGCATCTTCAAATTTGAAGTAAAAGGAAAAGAAAGAAGAGCACAACTCGCTGAATCTGGCACATTCTCAGGCAGCAAGTCAAATTCCTTAGGTCAAATAGAGTTCCAAGCAAAGAAATATGGCACAAGCTCATATCTCATAGTCATAGAAAATCTTGAACCAGGAGAATACGGCATTTCCTTAGGAGATCCAGACAAATTGAATGAGAAGAACAGCATGAAGATTACCACCTTCAGCGTACAAAAGCCATAAAAGCAAATACGAAGCCTTCACTCCACAAAGTGATGCTGGCAACAAAATATCAGATGAGCAGTTCTTCCTACTCGTCTGATATTTTTTATTGCACCCCACTAAAAGATTGAAAAACAGCACTACATAGGATGCAGAAAGCCCATAAAAGTTGCCGCAAATATCCTTATTAAAGGCGGAATTAAGTATAACAAAAATACGGGCAAACTATCGTATGAGTTTAGAGGTTGGGGAAGTGCAACAAATAATTTTAATGGCGGTGGCGTAAAGAACTAGCAAAAAGATGTTGAAACAATGGTAAAGGAAGCAAAACCGCGCAACTAATAATTTAGAGTGGGCAGAGAGCTCTCTTCCCCCTCTAATATTTAATGATGACTATGAGAGAAATACAATTAACATTATGCACTATTATAGTAACACTATTTGTGTGCTGTACAAATGGCAGTCGAAACAAGAATATAAACACATCCTATTCAATAGACGATGCAGTTGGTAATTTAGAGGAGATGTGTTTAACGTATCAAAATAAAAATATTGTTTTTTCTTTAAAAGAAAGAACCAATACTTTAGTAAACGATTATCAATTAAAATTCTTGGGCTCATTGCAATTAGAAAATACACATTATGAGTTATTGCAAAAGACAATTTTGTCAGGGCAAGAATTTGACTCCCAAAGAGCTAGCGTTTCTATTGTGTTATTTTCAAATAATAAGTTATATGGTGAATTTACTGGTTTAAGCAATATTTATTCAGTAAATGTTCAATCAAACACAATTAGTATTTACAATAAGGAAACAAATTATACAACCAAATTTGAAATAACTGATACTATTCCTGTTCAGTTATTTATTCCATATACTATAAAGGATTCCATTCCAAGAGGTGATATCTTATATTTAAATAAACATACTAATCGTTAATTATTCTGCCTTTCATTAATCCATTCAACACAGCTTTTTATATAAACACTAAAAGTTGACTACGACAAGTTTGAGCATTTATTGTCACATCGTCACGTTGTCACACTTTGAGTATAACCGACTGATCTTTTTTCGAATAATTAAAAGAATGTCCTTCAAGGATCTCGACAGAAAGTTCCCAGAATGCCTCCCTCTCCTGTCATAGAGTTACTCAGCCTCCCTCTCCCAAAACAACACAAAAAAAGACTCCCATCAGATGATTGCTCTGATAGGAGTCTCCTATTTAAAAAAAGGCGGCGACCTACTCTCCCGTCTTGTGGACAGTACCATCGGCGCGA
>NZ_CAUTBW010000025.1:0-36997 GCF_963536905.1 uncultured Alloprevotella sp.
ACTTACAAGATAAGCATAACGCCTCTTATTTTTTCAACGATGTCATTGTGTCTCTAAAGAAACACGCTCCAAAATTAATATTTTTATTTATTATTAGCCCCAATTCGGAATGAGCAGTTCTTCTTTTTCCTCAAAAAAGTTTCAATAAAAGCCTAAAAAGAGGATTGTTTTTTGTATATTTACTGTTGATTTTCAATCATATAACAAAATAACAATCCTCATGAAACTTGTCAGCAAAGTTACGGAAATCTATTGTATTGCAGATGATTTCTGCAAAGAATATCATTTAGCATTGAACAAAACCTCTCTTTCGCTCTCAAATCCCTCTGCCAATAGTCCAAAACATCGCAAGAGAAAAGGACGAATGAGTGATGCTGAAATGATTACAATTCTTATTTTGTTCCACAACAATACATTTCGGAATTTCAAACATTTCTATCTCATTTATGTTTGCCGAGAACTAAAAAAGAGTTTCCCCGATCTACTCTCTTATACACGCTTTGTTGAGCGTATTCCTCGTGTTGCAATACCCTTATTGCTCTTTCTCAAACTAGGATTAATGGGTGAGTGTACAGGAATAACCTTTATTGATTCTACAGACACCCAACTTTCCATCAATATGGAGTTTGAGATGAGAGAAATAGAGAAAGTAAAACAGTTGACTCTGTTCTAAAAACTTTTTATGAAACACTTTTCTTTCGGTTGAGAATAAAGATCGAAAGGAGGAACTGTGCACTATTACCCCAAAAAATCCTTAAACCGAATTGGGATTACTACATTTGTGTTTTTTTACATGCTGTAATAGTACTGTTTTTTGGGGCTTTGAAGAGTAATAAATGAAAGACACGGAAAATAAGGTATTTTCCGTGTCTTTTTATGTTGTTTGTATTATTGTTCTTCTTTCATTCTCCTCACAATGCCTTGTTCTGAAGCTTTGATGAAATTAACTATATTGTCAATTTCTTCGCTCTGCGGAATCTGCTGCCCAATACGGATGAGAGCATCTTCAAGAGAGAAGTTGCCCATATATATAAGGCGATATGTGTTGGAAATATGGCGAAGAATTTTTTCACTGACGCCTGCATATTGGGAGAGTATTTCAGCATTCACTCCATGGTATGTAGCAGGATTTCCGCCAAGAATAATATAGGGCGGGATATCTTTTCTTGTGCGGCAGCCATTTTGTACTAGAGTGTATCGACCTACACGAACTTTATGTTGCAAGATAACTGCCGATGAAAGAATGACATTGTCCTCTATCAAGCAATCTCCAGAAATCTGAGAATGAATGCCTACAACGCAGTGGTTGGCTATTTGGACATCATGACAGATATGCACACCATCCATAATGAAGTTTTCGTCACCAATGGTCGTAGCATGGTCTGCATTTAGAGATCCAGCTATTACTACATTTTCGCGAATGGTATTGCCGTTACCAATAACTAGGCGACTTTCTCCTCCCTTGTAGCGAAAACTCTGTGGTTCTGCTCCTACCACAGTATTTTCAAAGAAGCGGTTGTCAGAACCAATGGTTGTTCCCGGAAGGATTGATACATGGGCATGAATATCGCAGTTGTTACCAATGACGACATTCTCACCAATAACTGCGAAAGGTCCTACCTTAATGTTCTCACCCAGTTGTGCCGAAGCGGCAATGGAGGCTAATGGACTAATTTGATTTGCCATAACTTAACGGTTAAATAAAGGTTTAGTCGCGGCCACCACCGAGTGCTTGATAGAGGCTGATGACGGCTTGGACTTTATCAAGTTTTGCACTAATGAGATTCAGTTGAGCTTGAAGAAGGCTTTGTTGAGCGGTAAGTGTTTCAAGATACGAAACAGAATTGTCATTCTTGAAAATGAAATCAGTGGTTTCAACACTCTTTGTGAGTTCTTTTACCAATTCCTTATTGCCGTCAATGCGGAGCTTTGCAGCATTATAGTTGTCGATAGCTTCGTTCACTTCGTTTCCTGCATCAAGAAGTTTTTGCTCAAAACTAAGTGTTGCACTTTCTTGTTGCGCTTTAGCAATGTCAAGATTAGCACGAAGTTTTCCTTGTGTAAAGAGCGGCTGAACAAGCGAGCCTACAGCAGATGCTAGTATTTTTCCCGGATTCACAACTCCTAAACCTCCACTATTTGTCCAAGATGCTGCACCGGAAAGGGTGATTTTCGGGTAGAAAGCACCACGTGCACCAAGAACCCCATAGAAGGCATAGGCCATTTGGAGTTCTGCACTTCTCACATCTGGTCTATTGGAGAGTAACTGCATTGGGACACCAGCTGAAAGCGAAGAGGGGAGTTTGACATCTTCCAGTGATCCACGCTCTATGGAGTGAGGAGCCTCATGGAGGAGCGCACAAAGAGAATTCTCTGCTTTCTGAATGCTTGCTTGCATTGCAGGAATAGTTGTAAGAATAGAAAGTCGATTGGCTTTTGCTTGTGATACGGCAGAGCTATTAGTGATTCCAGCCTTAAACATCGTTTCCATTGCAGATACATTCTTATCCCAAAGTTCTGCTGTAGCTTTGGTTGTAGCAAGTTGAGCGTCGAGCATCTCAAGAGTGTAATAGAGATTAGCTACAGATGCAATAATAGAGGTGCGTGTGGCCTGTTTGGCAGCACGTGTTTGCATCAAACTCATTTCGCTTTGTTTCTTTGCATTGCGCAATGTACCAAAGGCATCAATTTGCCAGCTGGCTTGTACAGGAATGCTGTAGGTCTTTGTTGCCTTACTAAAGTCCCAACTAGTAATTGTTCCTTGCGGGGATAAACTTACACTAGGGAGGAAGGCCAACCTACTAATCTTTAATCCCGCTTCAGCTTGACGAATTGTTAAGTCAGCCTGCTGCAAATTTGTGTTATTAGCAAGAGCTTTCTCTATGAGGTTTTGAAGATGTGTATCGACAAAGACTTCACGCCATGGCATATTACCAAAGTTTGTCGTATCGGCATCTATAATGTTCTCCAGCTTAGTAGAATCTCTATAGATATTATTGGGTATTTTTATATCTGCTGGACGTTCGTAATTTTTATAGAGGCCGCAAGACGATAGGGTAGCACTTGCAATGATTATAAAAAGAAAATTCTTCATAATTTTATCTTGGAAAGAAGCGCAGTTGGGAGTGTATTCCAACTGGCTTCATAGAAATTATTTTTTTGTGTACTGCTCAATGTCTGCTTCTGCATCACTATTGTCAATATCTTCCCAAATCATCGGCTTGAAGCGTTCTTGAATGGATTGGAATATGACAAATAAGGATGGGACGAAGAAGATTTGGCAAATAACGCCTACTAGCATACCTCCAACGGCAGTTGTACCAAGAGATCTATTTCCGTGGGCACCAACACCAAAATTGAACATTAAAGGTAAGAGTCCGACAATCATAGCTAAGGAGGTCATCAAGATGGGGCGTAAACGTGCACCAGCACCGAGAACTGCGGCCCAAGTGATGCTCATACCCATCTTTCGGCGTTCGAGGGCAAACTCTACAATGAGAATTGCATTTTTTGCTAAAAGTCCCATCAACATGATCAACGCAATCTGTACGTATATGTTGTTAGATGCATTATCGAATATTGGTAGAATCTGATTTATACCCCCCATCATCCACAAGAAAAGGAACGAACCTGCAAGACCGAAGGGTACAGAAAGTAGTACTGCCCAAGGGAGGATATAGCTTTCATACTGTGCAGCAAGAAGGAGATAAATGAATAGCAAACAGAGGGCGAATACATAGATTGTTGTATTTGACTGATTGTTCTGCTCACGAGTCATACCAGAATATTCGTAACTGTAGCCTGCAGGAAGATTCTGAGCCGCTGTTTCTTCAATGGCTTTCATTGCTTGTCCAGAAGTGTACCCACTCGCAGGAGAACCATTCACGGAGATGGATGTGTACATGTTAAAACGGTTGATATTATCGGGACCGTAAACACGTTTGATAGACATAAATTGCGTGATAGGAGCCATTACACTACCATTGCGAACCATGATATTCTTCAGGCTTTCCGTATTAACCCGCTTGTCTCCCTCTGCTTGTATCATAACACGATACAATTTACCGAAGCGGTTGAAGTTGGAGGAGTAAAGGCCACCAATATACCCTTGCAGAGTTGTGAGAATATCGCTCGGCGTTAAACCGGCTTTCAGACATTGTGCAGGATCTATATCAATAAGGTATTGAGGGAAATTAGGACTAAAGGTCGTCTGTGCCTGTTGAATTTCGGGGCGTTCCTGCAACTTTGCAATAAAATCTTGAGCTACCTTGAAGAATTTATTTAAATCACCACCTGTTCGGTCTTGGAGAGAGAAGGTAAAACCATTTGTAGTACCATAACCCATAATCATAGGCGGTTGGAAGAAAAGCACTTGTGCATCCTTGATAACATCGCGTGAACGAAGTAAAAACTGGATGGCCAAAATTTGTGAATTTTCCTTCATTGAACGTTCCGACCATGGTTTAAGTTTAATAATAATTGAGCCATAACTTGCACCTTGTCCACCGGTCATACCATACCCAGAAATAAGCGTATGACTCTGGACTGCTGGACATGCAGCAACAATACTGTCAACTTGGGCTAAGACTTTGTCTGTGCGATCCTGCGAAGTTCCAGGGGGGAGAGATATAGCCCCCATGATGGTGCCAGTATCCTCAGAAGGTATCATATCATCTGGGGTGACTTTCATGAGGAACATAAGTCCAGCAATACCAATAATTACAGCTGAAATAGCAATAATTGGACGGCGACATATCTTAACAACCGAATTCTTATATTTTCCAAGGATGCGTTCGTAAGATGTATTAAATGCTGTATGGAATTTATCAACGAAACTCATCTTCCTCTCTTTTCCATCCTTGTCGTGTGCTTTTAAGAAGATTGCGCACAAGGCAGGTGATAGCGTAAGAGCATTTAAGGCAGAGAAGAATATGGAGATAGCCATTGTCAGACCGAATTGGCGATAGAAGGTTCCGGACGTTCCACTGATAAAGCTTACTGGAATAAATACTGCCATCATGATGAGCGTGATGCTAACAAGAGCACCGCTCAGCTCGCGCATGGCATCAATGGAGGCCTTCTTTGTTGAAGAGTAGCCCTGGTCTAGCTTTGCGTGAACACCTTCTACTACAATAATCGCATCATCTACTACAATCGCAATGGCCAAGACAAGAGCATTCAGGGTGAGTAGGTTGATAGAAAATCCTAAGAGACTCATACCAAAGAATGCACCAATCAGACTGACGGGGATTGCAATGGCAGGGATGAGCGTAGAACGCATATCTTGCAAGAAAATATAGACGACTAAGAATACTAGGATAAAAGCTTCAAGCAAAGTCTTGATAACTTCTTCTACTGATGCAAAAAGGAAGTCGTTTACATTTTGTGCTTGTACAAACTCCATTCCGTTGGGAAGGGATGCAGATTGGGCATCAAGGAATTTCGTGATATTGCTTACTGTTTCAGTAGCATTTGTTCCTGAAAGCTGGAAGACGATACATGTGACGGCTTTATGCCCATTTACCTTGCCACCAAAGCTGTAACTACTGCTACCTAATTCAATTTTTGCAACATCTTTCAAGCGCAGAACTTCCCCCTCTGGCAATGCCTTGATAACAATATCACCAAATTCTGTTTCAGTAGAGAGGCGTCCTTTCCATGTAAGAGTGTATTGATATGTTTGATTTTCGCGTTCACCGAGAGTACCAGGAGCTGCCTCAATATTTTGAGTGGCTAAGGCTGCTGTGACATCAGAAGGCATCAGGTGATATTCCGCCATTTTAGCTGGATCTAACCATATACGCATCGAATAGTCAGAACCCATGACCATGGCTTCACCCACTCCTTTAATACGCTGTATCTGCGGGACAACATTAATTTTTGCATAGTTGTCGAGGAATTCTTGCGAGTATTTATCTTCCATGTCAACGAGGGAGAAAACCACTAGCATAGAACTCTGACGCTTTTGAGTGATGACACCTACACGTGTTACTTCCGCTGGAAGAAGACCTTGCGCCATGCTTACACGGTTCTGTACGTTGATGGCAGCCATATCCGCATCAGTCCCTTGTTTGAACGTGATGGAAATATTTGCCTGGCCAGTATTTGTTGCGGTGGATGTCATATAGTCCATATTCTCTACACCATTGATCTGTTCTTCCAACGGCATGATCACAGAGTTGAGTACAGACTGAGCGTTTGCACCAGTGTATGAGGTTGCTACCGAAACAGTTGGTGGTGCAATTTCTGGGTACTGCGTAATAGGCAGTGAGGTGATACTGATGATACCGAGAATTACAATGAAAATCGAAATAACGGTAGACAGTACAGGCCGATTTATAAATCTATCTAACGACATGATATCAATACTTTAAGTGTTAAAACGGGAGTTTCCCCTCTTTTACGTCTTTTGCAGCTTGTGCTCTTTTTTCTGCTGCTTGCTGAGGAGTGATAGGCTTGATCTCCATATCATCCTTTAGGTTCTGAACACCTTCTATAACAATGCGATCACCCGCTTTTAATCCACTTGTTACATAATAGTATGTACCATCGTTCTGTTCCTCAACAGTAATTTCAGTGCTTTTGACTTTATTTTTAGCACCAACAATGTAAACAAATTTTTTATCTTGAATCTCTGTGACTGCTGCCTGAGGTACTTTTATTGTATTGCTTACAATTGTGGGCAAAAGGATATTACCTGTTCCTCCACTGTGGAGTAAATGACGACTATTTGAGAATGTTGCGCGCATCTGTACGGCGCCTGTAGATTGGTTGATTACTCCACTAACAGCATCAATAGTTCCATATTCATCGTATATAGTCCCATCTGCTAACTTTAATCGAACATTTGGCATGTTTTTGATTGCAGCTTTCACTCCTCCATTGCTAGTGCGAGCCATAGCTAAAAGTTGTTTTTCCGTCATTGAAAAATAAATGTGGACACGCTCTATATTGCTGACAGTTGTAAATGCTTCAGCCATAGATGGACCAACAAGTGTACCAACTTTATAAGGAAGAAGACCTATGACACCATCAGCAGGACTGCTGACAGTACACCATTTAAGGTTATCGCGTGCACTGGATAATTGTGCTTGTGCACTCGCTAGTTGAGCCTGTAGTGCTTGTAATTGATTCTCTGCCGACTTCATAGCATAATCACTTATAATCTGCTTAGAATGAAGTAGGCGTTGATTGGCAACTGTCAGCCTTTGAGTTGCAATATTTGCTTGACATACTTTGATTTGAGCCTCTGCAGCTCTTACGGCTGCAACATACTGTTCGCTATCAATAGTGAATAATATTTGTCCACGATGGACAGCTTGTCCTTCAGCTACATAGATCTGAGTTATATTACCCGCGATTTTTGGACGAATTTCAACATCTTGAATACCCCTTATTGTAGCAGGATAAGTTGTGTTTAAGTCTGCACTAGACGAATTGACAGTTTCTACTGCATAACTGTTGTCTGCGTCTGGCAAACCTTGTTGTTTCTTGCTGCAACCGGCAAATAGGATAATACCGAGTGCTAAATAGGCAAATCTTCTCATAATTCTTTTTATCTATGATGTTTTGTTGTTTCAAGTAGTCCGAGGTGTTTATTATTCTTTTAATCAGTTGTATCTGAATATAGATTTTACAAATGCAAAGATACTGTAGAAACTAATAATAATCATGTGGTTTTCTCCTTGGTTTTTCATGGCTTATAATATTTTAACAAATGTATAAAAGAATGTGCTAACTTCTGCTGACATAATTGGTGATTCTTGTCTAGACAGATGTTAGCACGATCGTATAGTATTTTGTGGCATTCCTATGCTTCTAGGCGATTAAGATAAGATAAAAGATCTGATACAACAAAGTTGCTGCCTCCTACAAAAATGAAATCATTTGCTGAAGCCTCTAGAAGTGCTTGTTTATATGCCGCTTCTACTGTTGTGAATTTTTTTCCTCGTAGTGCATATTTTGCTGCAATTCCTTCAAGCTGTGATTCAGTAATTGCTCTATCAACACTAGCGTGAGCCCAATAGTATTGCGCGGTTTTAGGAAGAATCTCTAAAACTCCATCAATGTCTTTATCGTTGGCCATACCGAAGACAATTTTGAGGGTTTGCTCTTGGCTGATTTTAGTCAATCGTTCTCCCAAGTATTTCCATCCTCCCATATTATGACCTGTATCACAAACAACTGTGGGATTTTTTTGTATATATTGCCAGCGTCCCATGAGTCCCGTCGTTTCGCAAACTTCTGCAAAGCCTCTTAAAATTGCTTGTAGTGGAATCTTGAAACAGTCTAAATGAGTAATCGCGGTCAGAATTGTGTTTGTATTTTTATCTTGGCAATCTCCTGTTAGTGCTCCAAAAATCTCTCCGTAGATGGTTGTGTTATAGACTCTAAAGTTCTTTCCATTAACAAAAGATTTCAGAACAATAGGGGCATCTTCTGCAAAGATAATCCTTGTATCTACTGTTTTAGCCTTTTCTTTAAAAACAAGCCGAGTTTCTGGTACTGTCTCTCCAATAATAACAGGTATATCTCTTTTTATGATACCTGCTTTTTCTCCTGCAATTTCTGTAAGTGTATTGCCTAAGAACTGTTGGTGATCAAAACTTATATTAGTTATGATAGAGAGTTCTGGCTTAATGATATTAGTGCAATCCAAGCGTCCTCCCAATCCAACTTCAATGACAGCTACATCCACATGTTCTTCTGCAAAATACTTGAAGGCCATAGCTGTTGTAATTTCAAAGAACGACGGATGGAGAGGCTCGAAAAAACTCTTTTCTTTTTCCACAAAATCAATTACATATTGTTCTGGAATCATTATTCCATTGATGCGGATTCGTTCACGAAAATCTAGTAGATGCGGAGAGGTAAACAAACCAACTTTATAACCCGCAGCTTGAAGTATAGCAGCTATGGTATGGCTACAACTCCCTTTCCCATTTGTTCCTGCTACGTGAATGCTGCGAAATCTATGGTGTGGATGTTCAAAATGCTCATCAAGAGTCTCCGTTGTTCGCAGTCCAGGTTTGTAGGCCCCTGCTCCAAGATTTTGGAATAGAGGTGTTACATTAAATAAATAATGAATAGTTTCCGAGTAGTTCATATCGAAAAAGCTCCTTTCAGCTGAAAGGAGCTATTATAGTTAAGCTTTAAAATAATTTTTGAAAGCTTTGAAAATCTTATCTTTAATAGATGGAGAGCTTTGGATATTCTCACTATCTTTTAGATCTTCAAAAATTCTTTTCTCTGTCTTTGATAAGGTTTCAGGAATATATATACTGACATTGACAATAATATCTCCAGTTCCATAACCATATCCCTTAATTGCTGGTAGCCCCTTGCCACGGAGGCGAAGCGTTGTCCCAGGTTGTGTGCCCGCTTTAATATTTATTTTAGCCTTCCCATCAATGGTTGGGATTTCAACGGAATCTCCTAGGACAGCTTGAGGGATAGTTAGTAATAAATTATATATTAAATCCTGTCCATCACGAATTAGTTCAGGGTGGGGTATCTCTTCAATGACTACTTGAATATTACCAGGAATGCCATTATGCTTGCCTGCATTGCCTTTGCCATTAGCATTAACAATCATACCTTCAACGACACCTGCAGGAATCTTTACTTCTACAATCTCTTCGCCTTTGACAATTCCTTCACCATGACAATGACTACAAGGCTTTTTTATAACTGTGCCTTCTCCATGACATGTTGGGCAAGGTTCCTGTACTTGAGTCATACCAAAAAAAGACTGCCGTGTGTGTAGTACATAGCCACGTCCTTGACAAGTAGTACAATTTTCTGGCTTATAATCCTTTTCACATCCGCTTCCGTGGCATTCGGGGCAAGTTATATCTTTTTGAATCTTATATTTCTTTGTGACGCCTTGTGCCATTTCTTGCAACGTGAGCTTTGCTTTAACTCTCAAATCGCTGCCTTGGTATTTACGTGGACCAGTGCTGCTTGCATCGTCAAATGAACCACTGAAGCCGCCAAAACCAAAATTTTGTGCGAAGTTGCGAATGATATCATTGAGATCCATGCCGTTAGCATCGAATCCTCCAAATCCTCCAGTATTCCCGTCAACACCTGCTTTTCCAAACTGGTCATATTTTGCACGCTTCTCAGGATCACTTAATACTTCATAGGCCTCAGCTGCCTGTTTGAATTTTTCTTCGGCTTCTTTATTATTAGGGTTGCGATCAGGATGATATTTTATGGCTGTGCGGCGATAGGCTTTTTTTATTTGATCCGTCGTTGCATCCTTTTCGACACCTAGAATCTTGTAGTAGTCTTCTTCCATGTTCTTTTATTGACCTACAGCCACCTTTGCATGGCGTATGACTTTATCATTAAGTGTATAACCCGTTTGAACGCAATCTATAACTTTCCCTTTTTGATCTCCTTCGGGTACAGGAATCATGGCAATAGCTTCATGAAAATCTGTATTAAAATCCTGATTTTTTGTCTCAATTGCTTTCAGTCCTTGTTTCTCCAGTGTGTTACGGAACTTCTTGAAAACGAGATCTAGACCTTCTTTGAGTGTCTCAATATTAGTGTTTTCTTGGATGTTCTTTTCAGCACGTTCCAAATCGTCCAAAATGGGAAGTAAAGAGGAGAGTGTCTTTTCTCCTCCGTTCAAAATGAGTTCAGCCTTCTCCTTTAGTGTGCGTTTCCGATAGTTGTCGAATTCCGCAATTTGGCGCAATAATTGATCCTTCAGTTTTGCGTTTTCTTCTTCTGCAGCTGCAAGTTTCTCTTCTGTTGTAATTTTTTCTTTTTGAACTTCTCCTTCTGCGTCTGCTTGAAGAGTTGTTTCGTTTGCCTGATTACTTCGCCTTTCTGTTGTATCTTTTAAATGGATTTCTTGTTCCTCTTTGTTATAGTGTTTATTTTTTGACATGATATATAATGTAAATTGTATACTATGTGAAATAATACAAATTGTATACCAGTTTTAGCTCAGAAGAGCTGGCTGTTTTATTTTGCATACATCTTATCTCTTAATTCCTTGATATGTTCATCATGGATGTAATCTTCATAATTCATCAGTTTGTCAATGCACCCATTGGGAGTAAGTTCTATGATGCGATTTGCAATAGTATTGATAAACTCATGGTCGTGACTGGCAAAGAGAATATTACCTTTAAAGAGTTTCAAGTTGTTATTGAATGCCTGAATACTTTCCATATCCAAGTGATTTGTTGGAGTATCCAATATTAAACAGTTTGCATTGTTGAGTTGCATACGTGCTATCATACAACGCATTTTTTCACCACCGCTAAGTACACTGACTTTCTTCTGAATGTCTTCATCCTTGAAGAGCATTCGTCCTAGGTAGGCTTTGAAGAACACTTCGTTTCCTACACCAAATTGGCTCAGCCAATCGAGCATGTTTAAATCCGTATTGAAGAATTTCGTATTATCCAAGGGGAGATATGCTGTTGTAATGGTGACGCCCCATTTATAGCTTCCTTGTATAGGTTTAGTATTGCCATTGATAATTTCAAAAAGGGCTGTCATAGCACGTGGGTCATGGCCGATAAATACAACCTTTTCTCCTTGTTCTACGTTGAAAGTGACATTGCTAAATAGAATCTCTCCGTCTTCAGTCGTGGCTTTTAGATCGTTAACTTCAAGGATTTGATTACCTGGTTCACGTTCCATTTGGAATATAATACCTGGATATTTACGCGTAGAAGGTTTAATTTCTTCGACATTAAGTTTTTCCAACATCTTCTTACGACTAGTTGTTTGACGGCTCTTAGCTGCATTAGCAGAAAAGCGGCGAATGAATTCTTCTAACTCTTTTTTCTTCTCCTCCGACTTTTGTTTCTGATTCTGAGCTTGTCGTAGTGCAAGCTGAGATGATTCATACCAGAAGGAGTAGTTACCGGCGTAGAGGGTTACTTTGCCAAAATCGATATCAACTGTGTGTGTGCAGACTTGATCAAGGAAATGGCGGTCGTGACTAACGACGAGAACAGTGTGTTCAAAGTTGCCTAAATAGTCTTCTAGCCACTCTACAGTTTCAAGGTCCAAGTCATTGGTTGGCTCATCCAATAAAAGATTGTCAGGCTCTCCGAATAGTGCTTGTGCTAGCATGACGCGAACCTTTTCTTTACCAGAGAGTTCACCAACCAACTTATTGTGAAGTTCAACCTTTATGCCAAGGCCTTCAAGCAGGGCTGCTGCATCATTCTCTGCCGTGTAGCCACCCATCTCCGCAAATTTATCTTCTAATTCTGCTACTCGGATACCATCTTCATCGCTAAAATCTTCTTTTGAATAAAGAGATTCGCGTTCTTTCATAACGCTCCACATCGTTGTGTGGCCCATAAGTACTGTTTCTAAAACGCTATGCTCGTCAAACTTAAAGTGGTCTTGAGAAAGGACACTCAAGCGTTCACCAGGTCCTAATTCAATACTACCTTTCGTGGGCTCTAATTCACCACTGATAGCTTTTAGCAGCGTAGACTTTCCGGCTCCGTTGGCACCAATAATACCATAAATGTTGCCATTAGTGAACTTCATATTCACATCTTTATATAAGACGCGTTTGCCAAACTGGATGGCCAGGTTTGTAACTGTAATCATTCTTTGAATTTTGTTTTTTTTACGAATGCAAAGTTACACTTTTTCCACGAGAGAGCAAAGTGACTCTCTGTGCATCGCCTGAAACAGAATTAGTTGGTGGCGTTTAATATTAGTCTATATCTATAGAGTAAGTATTCGTCCTTATTTTTTGTAAAACAACCTTATGTTTGTAAATAAAATTCGTATTCTAAACTATCGAGGATGGCTTGAAAATCAATTTTCTTTTCAGAGAGCAAAATAGCGCAAATTTTAAGAACTGGAGTAGTATAAGATTGTTTTAAATTTTCAAGGAAGAAGATAT
Organism: uncultured Alloprevotella sp.; assembly: GCF_963536905.1. NCBI lineage: Bacteria > Pseudomonadati > Bacteroidota > Bacteroidia > Bacteroidales > Prevotellaceae > Alloprevotella > uncultured Alloprevotella sp. The sequence goes on from NZ_CAUTBW010000025.1 coordinate 12,899, forward strand.
ATTTCTGCCTGAAATTTAGAAATGTAATAATGCTATTTAAAAATAGAATAAGAGTATTTCGAAATATAATAAGGGTGTGAGCTGACTTCTTTATTGATTTTTTGGACAAAATGAGTGAAATGTGTATTTTGATACTTGGAAATTTACGTATACTGTAGTTTTTTATTTAGGAAATAGAATGCCGTATCGTTTTTTTGTCGGGATATATAAGAGCTTTATTGGTCTATTTTCTAAAACAAAGAAGTTAGTTGTCAAATAAAACGATTGTTTAATATATGAGGAGGCAGATAATTCTTACTTTTGTTTTATACCTGAGTAGTTGTGGAATACATGAGATTGAGGTTCAAGTGTATATAGCTCTTCTTTGCTATTTGTTGTGCCAAAGATATTTATGGAGAATAAGATAAAACACATTGATGATGTTTGATACAATGTGAGGAGAGATTTAGTTTAGGCAAAAAAGACATATAATAATTTGATGCTCTAAGAAGAATGTGTTATTTTTGCAAGCCGAATTCTCAAAGCGAAAACAAATATAATTAATAATATGAATATCTCATTAGAAAAGAAAACGCCCGTTACTGCTGTCATCACTTTGAAGATGGAGAAAGCTGACTATGAGGCTGACGTAACAAAAGCAATTAAAAACTTCTGTCAGAAGGCTCAGATGCCAGGCTTTCGTCCTGGTAAAATTCCTTTTGGCATGGCTAAGAAAATATATGGCGCTCAGGCTAAGATGGAAACTATCAATAAGCTTCTTTCTGACAAGCTCTTTTCTTATATTCGTGAAGAAAAGCTAAATATCCTGGGCGAACCATTACCAAATGAGCAACAGCAAACTCAAGATATCGAAAATCAAGATGAATTTGAATTTGCTTTTGATGTCGCTCTTACACCAGAATTCAAGATTGAACTTACAGACAAAGACTCTATCGATTATTATGCAATCGAGGTGAGTGAGGAGCAAATTGATCAGCAGGTAAAAGCCTTGACACAGCAAGCCGGTCACCCAGAAGAAGTAGAGGAATATAAAGAGGGGGATATCCTTCGCGGCATGCTTGCAGAACTTGGCCAGGACGGTCAGCCTATCGAGGGAGGTGTACAAGTAGAAAAGGGTAGCCTTATGCCTCAGTATATGCAGTCTGAAGATCAAAAGAAAATCTTTGACGGTGCAAAGAAGAATGATGTTCTGACGTTCAATCCTGCTGAAGCTTATGGTAATACGGAGTTGGCCTCTCTTCTTCATATAACAAAAGAGGAGGCAGAAAAACATAAAGGCAACTTTAGCTTCCAGGTTGATGAAATCAGTCGCTATGTTCCAGCAGAGCTCAATCAAGAATTCTTTGATCGTATGTTTGGCAAGGATACCGTGAAGAGTGAAGAAGAATTCCGCGGAAAGGTGAAAGAACAACTGGCTAAACAGTTTGAGGCAGATAGTGACTATAAGTTCTTGCTCGATCTTCGTGCCTATGCAGAAAAGAAGGTGGGTGAACTGGAATTCCCCAATGAGATGCTGAAGCGTATAATGATTGCTAATAATAAAGACAAAGATGCAAGCTTTGTTGAGGAGAATTTTGAAAACAGCATTAGGGAATTGAAGTGGCATCTCATTAAAGAGCAATTGGCTGAAGCGAACAAGGTGAAAGTTGAAGATAAAGATATTAAAGCAACAGCACTTGAGGCTGCTCGATTCCAGTTTGCTCAGTACGGTATGGCAAATATTCCTGATGAATATCTAGAGCAATATGCACAACAGATGCTCAAAGATCAAAATCAAGTAAATGGTCTAGTAGAACGTGCTATTGATAAAAAGTTAACAGATGTTCTTAAAAAAGTAGTAAAACTGAACCGTATAGCTATTTCTCAAGAAGACTTCGGTAAGCTTTTTGAAGAAAAGAAAGACTAAATTTTTATTGTAAGATTATGACTATTAGAGTAGGGGCGGCCAATAAGGTTGACCCCTATTTGCTAAGAGATAAGAATCTCTAATAAAAATAAACTTAGCTTTTGGCATAAGCTTTGTAGTGTTCCTCTCTATAAAGTATTATAATAAAGGAATAGACATCAATTTATATGATAAAATCAGATTTTGAGAAATTTGCTCTATCAAAGGGCATTAGCAGCATGACAATAGATTCAGCTGTGAAGGCACAAGCTCAGTACTTAAATCCCTACATCCTTGAAGAACGACAATTGAACGTGACACAGATGGATGTATTTAGTCGTCTTATGATGGATAGAATAATCTTTTTGGGGACTCAAATTGATGACTATACTGCTAATACACTTCAAGCACAATTACTCTATTTAGATTCTGCTGATCCAGGGAAAGATATTTCTATCTATATCAATAGTCCAGGTGGTAGTGTTTATGCGGGTCTGGGAATTTATGACACTATGCAGTTCATTGGTTCTGAGGTTTCCACGATATGTACTGGTATGGCAGCGAGTATGGCTGCAGTCTTACTTGTAGCTGGTAAAGAAGGAAAGCGTTGGGCGTTACCGCATAGTCGTGTGATGATTCATCAACCAATGGGGGGAGCACAAGGACAAGCAAGTGATATTGAGATTACTGCTCGTGAAATTCAGAAGTTGAAAAAAGAACTTTACACTATTATAGCAGATCATAGTCATCAATCATTTGATAAAGTCTGGGCTGATAGTGATCGTGACTATTGGATGACAAGTGAAGAGGCAAAGGCATACGGTATGATAGATCAGATTTTTACGAAAAAATAATAAGAATGTCTAATAAAAAGCATTGTTCCTTTTGTGGAAGAAATGAGGATGAAGTAGATTTATTGCTTTCTGGCCCAGAAGGATGTATTTGTAATGATTGCATTGAAAGAGCATCTCTAGTACTTAAAGACGCAGGACTCTATTCTAATTCTTCGTCTGATCTCAATAAGAAAAGTAATCAGCCTATCAACCTACGAGATATCCCAAAACCTAAGGAAATTAAGGAATACCTTGATCAGTATGTAATAGGTCAAGACGATGCAAAACGCTATCTTAGTGTCTCTGTTTATAACCATTATAAAAGGTTAATCAAGTTAGAAGATACCGCGAAGAAAGATGATGTGAGTATTGATAAATCCAACATCATTATGGTAGGGACTACTGGTACGGGAAAAACCTTACTGGCGCGTACTATAGCAAATCTTTTGGATGTTCCTTTTACTATTGTGGATGCTACTGTTTTTACAGAAGCTGGATATGTTGGAGAGGATGTGGAGAGTATCTTGAGTCGTCTTTTACAGGAAGCTGACTATGACAAAGAACGTGCTGAGCGAGGTATAGTTTTTATTGACGAAATAGATAAAATTGCTCGTAAAGCAGATAATCCCAGTATCACTCGCGATGTGAGTGGAGAAGGCGTTCAGCAAGGTTTGTTAAAATTGCTTGAAGGATCTATGGTAAATGTTCCTCCCAAAGGAGGGCGGAAACATCCAGATCAAGATTATATCCATATTGATACACGAAATATTCTCTTTATTTGTGGTGGAGCGTTCGATGGAATAGAGAAGAAAATAGCTCAGCGCCTCAACACTCATACTGTTGGCTATAATTCCGTGGGCAATATAAAAAAAATAGATCCAAAGAATTTAATGCAGTATATAGAGCCCATGGATCTGAAGAGTTTTGGACTTATCCCAGAAATCATTGGGCGTCTACCTGTTTTGACATATCTTAATCCCTTAGATAAAGAAGCGTTGCGGCGTATCCTATCTGAACCCAAAAATAGTTTGGTGAAGCAATATATTGAGCTTTTTCGCTTAGATGGTGTTACTCTTGAGTTTGAAGATGAAGCGTTGGATTATGTCGTAAATAAAGCACTTGAATATAAACTTGGTGCACGTGGATTGCGCTCGATAATGGAGAGTATTATGATGAATGTCATGTATGAGACCCCTTCTACACGAAAGAAGAAATTGGTCATTACACGCGAATACGCAGAACAGGAGTTTGAGAAAGAAAGAGGTAAACTTGCTTAATCTCTATTTTATTTAACAATATACCAATTTTATAATCCAGCTAATTCCATCTTTGCCTAACAAAGTGAGATTGGCTGGATTTTTCTTGTGTTATAGATTAGATATAGGGGAGCTTTGTTAAAAATATAGCCGATTTCATTAGTTTTTGTATAGACATTTCTAAAACTTTGTTTTATCTTTGTTCTGCCGAAACATAGTAATATGTATATATCATGAGGACATATAATGGTATGATAGAAAGGTCTGAAATACATAGAGCACTAAAGAAGTATTTTGGTTTTGATTGTTTCAAGAAGAACCAAGAAGACATTATTCTATCCTTGCTTAGTGGTAAGGATGTCTTTGTTCTGATGCCTACAGGTGGAGGAAAGAGTATGTGTTATCAGTTGCCTTCTTTGTTGATGCAAGGAACGGCAATTGTAATATCCCCGCTAATAGCATTGATGAAGAATCAAGTGGATGCAATTCGTCATACCTGTGAAGAAGATGGTGTCGCTCATTTTATAAACTCCTCACTTAATAAAAGCGATATTGACCAAGTAAAATCAGATATACTTTCAGGTAAAACAAAACTTCTCTATGTCGCTCCTGAATCTTTGGCAAAACGCGAGTATGTGGAGTTTTTGAAAACCATAAAGATTAGCTTCTATGCTGTAGATGAAGCTCATTGTATATCTGAATGGGGACATGACTTTCGTCCAGAATACAGAAATATTCGATTGGTTGTAGATGAAATTGGCCGTGCTCCTATTATAGCTTTAACCGCAACTGCGACTGACAAGGTTCGACTTGATATCAAGAAGAGTCTTGGCATTCAAGATGCGGATGAATTTAAGAGTTCTTTTAATAGGGCCAATCTATATTACGAAGTTAGGCCTAAGACTAAAGAGATTAACAAAGAAATTGTTACTTTCATTCGTCAGAATGCAGGTAAGAGTGGTATTATTTATTGTTTAAGTCGCAAGACCGTTGATGAACTGGCAAAAGTATTGCAGGCTAACGAGATAAAAGCAAAGCCATATCATGCAGGCTTAGAGCCTGATGAACGTTCGCAGACTCAAGATCTGTTTCTTATGCAAGACATTGACGTAATTGTTGCTACAATTGCCTTTGGTATGGGCATAGACAAACCGGATGTTCGTTTTGTCATTCATTATGATATTCCTAAAAGTCTTGAAGGTTACTATCAAGAAACCGGTAGAGCTGGACGTGATGATGGTGAAGGAAAATGCATTACATTCTATTCTCCTGATGATTTGAAGAAATTAGAGAAATTTATGGAAAAGAAAGGAGAGCAAGAGCGAGAAATAGGCTATTTACTTTTGGCAGAGACAGCAGCTTATGCAGAGAGTTCTATCTGTCGTCGTAAATTGCTTTTACATTACTTCGGAGAGGAATACCCTAAAGATAATTGTGGAAATTGCGACAATTGTTTAAATCCAAAAAAGAAAGTGGAAGCTAAAGAAGAATTGGAGAAAGTTCTTAATGTGGTTCTTGCAACGAAGGAAGTTTTCAGAGCGGAACATATCAAGGATATTCTTATGGGACATAAAACGGAGAGTGTCCGGGATTATAAACACTATGAATTAGATGATTTTGGATGCGGAGAGGATAAAGATGAACATCTTTGGAATGCAGTAATCCGTCAAGCACTACTAACTGGTTATCTCAATAAAGAAATAGAAAATTATGGTGTTTTAAAGATTACGGATAAAGGACGTCGGTTTATGAAAGAACCTGTATCTTTCCAAATCATTGAAGACCAGGACTATAGTGAAACCTCTACTACCGAACCTGTGCAGAGTGGAGCTGATTGCGCAGTTGCTCCAGAATTGTATGACATGCTTTTAGGTTTGCGAAAGAAGATGTCTAAAGAACTACAAGTTCCTCCTTATGTGATCTTCCAGGATCCTTCATTAGAAGCTATGGCAACGGTCTTTCCACAGACATTGGAGGAATTAAAGAATATTCCTGGTGTTGGTGAAGGAAAGGCTAAGCGTTATGGACAAGCTTTCTGTGATTTGATCCGTAAGTACTGCGTAGATAATGATATTGACCGCCCAGAGGACATTCGTATTCGTACCGTTGCTAAAAATTCAAAACTAAAGATAGCAATCATTCAAGCAATAGATAGAAAAGTTGCATTGGATGATATTGCTACTGCAAATGGTATTGAATTCGAGGAACTTTTAGATGAAATAGAATCTATTGTTTATTATAGTGGAAATAAAATAAATATAGATTATTTCATAGAAGACGTTATGGATCCAGATGTTGTAGATGCAATTTATGAGTATTTTCGAGAGTCAGATACAGACGATATAGATGTCGCCCTTGAAGAACTCTCCGAATATGAAGAAGACGAAATACGATTAGTACGAATCAAATTTATGTCAGAGATGGCTAATTAAAAAACGAACGAGTAAAAAGATATGACTACATCAATAGAAGAACCAATGAAAGAAAATCTGAACTTTATTGAGCAGATTGTAAAGGATGATTTGGCTGCAGGGAAGAACGGGGGGCGTCTGCAAACACGCTTTCCACCTGAACCCAATGGATATATTCATATAGGTCATGCAAAGGCTATATGTATGGATTTTGGCGTAGCTGAAAAATTTGGTGGAGTATGTAATTTGCGTTTTGATGATACTAATCCTCAAAAGGAAGATACCGAATATGTTGACGCAATTTTGCGTGACATAGAATGGTTGGGCTTCAAGTGGGAGAATATTTATTATGCTTCTGACTATTTCCAACAATTATGGGATTTTGCCGTTCGTTTAATAAAAGAGGGCAAAGCCTACGTAGATGAGCAATCTAGCGAGGAAATAGCTGCTCAGAAAGGAACTCCAACTGAACCTGGCACTCCAAGTCCTTATCGGGATCGCCCCATTGAGGAAAATTTGGAACTCTTTTCAAAGATGAATACGGGAGAGGTTGAGGAAGGTAAGATGGTACTACGCGCAAAAATTGATATGGCCAACCCCAATATGCACTTTCGCGATCCAGTGATTTATCGAATTATAAAACATCATCATCATCGCACAGGTGACACGTGGAAAGCTTATCCTATGTACGATTTTGCTCATGGTCAAAGCGACTTCTTTGAGGGGGTGACACATTCTATTTGTACATTGGAGTTCGTTCCTCATCGTCCTCTCTATGACTTTTTTATCGATGAACTGAAGGAACAAAAAGACCTAGAAGATAATCGTCCACGTCAGTTTGAATTCAATCGTCTTAATTTGACATATACTGTTATGTCAAAGAGAAAACTTCTTGCTCTTGTTCAGGAACATCTTGTAGATGGTTGGGATGACCCTCGTATGCCGACAGTTTGTGGTTTACGTCGCCGTGGTTATTCTCCTGAATCAATCCGCAAGTTCATCAATATGATTGGTTATACGAAATATGATGCGCTTAATGATTATTCTATGTTGGAAGCTGCAGCAAGAGAAGATTTAAATAATCGAGCCTTGCGTCTTAGTGCTGTCCTCGATCCAGTGAAACTCATTGTAACGAATTATCCAGAAGGAGTTTCAGAGGAAATGCTTGCAGTAAATAATCCAGAGAATGAAGCAGAAGGAACTCATTCAATAACATTTAGTCGTGAACTTTGGATTGAACGCAATGATTTCATGGAAGATGCCCCGAAGAAGTTTTTCCGAATGGTTCCTGGTAAAGAAGTTCGTTTGAAGAATGCATATATTGTAAAATGTACAGGATGCAAGAAAGATGAAGCAGGTAATATAGAGGAAATTTATTGTGAATATGATCCTGAGAGTAAAAGTGGTATGCCCGGAGCTGATCGTAAAGTGAAGGGTACTTTACATTGGCTTAGTGCCAAACATTGTTTACCTGCGGAGGTTCGTATTTATGATAAACTTTTCAGTATTGAGAACCCTGCTGCCGACGAGCGTGATTTCCGTGAATTGTTAAACCCTGATTCAAAGAGAGTCGTAAATGGCTATGTTGAGTCCTATGCGGCACATCCAGGACTTACTCGTTACTTGCAGTTCCAACGTATTGGTTATTTTACTTTCGATGACGACTCAACGCCAGAGCACCTTATTTTCAACCGTACTGTTGGCTTGAAAGATAGTTTTGCAAAGAAGAAATAGCGATAAATACTAATTTTTTAGTTGCCCAACAAAACATTTGCTATAAGATGAGATTTTTGTTGGGCAACTTTTGTACTCATCATGTACAAAAATAAAGGAAGAATATGTCCGACTCTTAGCGGCAGCTAAGAATCGAGCATATATTTAGTATTTTAGAATTATTCTTATCCTTCCTTTTTTACTACATTTGCAAAAAATAATTTAAGAAAGGAACGCTTGATGTATGTTTCTTAGTAATGACAGATACTGTAAAACTGTAAAACGAAGAAATGCTTGAACATATTGAAGAATTCACAGCATGCTCCATCTTGGCAGAGATTGTTATTGGTTATGTGTTGCTAATCGTATTATGAGCGGTGAAGGAAAGGGGTGCTGTTAGAACCTATTTATAGGAATAATAGGTAGTTACGCTGGTTCTTTTATTAGTTGTGTGTTGAATATAGAACTTTTTGATAAAGGAGTTTTAAGCAATTTCGTTTTCTGCGTATTAGGTGCTATTTGTGTTTTGTGGATTTGGAATTTTTTTTTGACTAGTAAATGCTCCTCTCGTAATTCTTCTTATTTTCGTTTTATACTTGTTTCTATATCAAAGAATAATCCTGACATGATAAAAGTTTTTGTTATGAATACCTGCCCTGATTGTGAAGATATCGAAGGGCAAATTAAAAATGATTCTCGTTTTGAATTGATAGATATTAGTAAACACATTCGCAATCTAAAACAATTCCTAAAATTGCGTGATTCGCATCCTACCTTTGACAAAGTGAAAAAGCAAGGAGCAGTAGGAATACCCTGTTTTTTGCTTGAAGATGGTGCTATAACTTTTAGACCTGAAGATGTGGGATTAAGATCTGATGTAGAATCTATAGGAGCTGTCTGTAATCTTGACGGCAGTGGTTGTTGATATGACCGGAACAGATTGGAAAAGTGCCTTAGCTGCTCTTGGTGAGAGATGTGAAGGTGAAGAAGCTAAGAATAAACCATACGTTATTCGAAAAAAGCGTAGAGGAGTTGTTTTTTCTACAAATCCAGACTATGATTATTCAGAATGTGAAGAGGATGAACCTAAAAAGCTTTTAAACCACCAGCAAAAACTTCATTTGAGTATGGAACGATCAGGTCGTGCTGGTAAGACGGTTACAATCGTAAAAGGTTTCGTTGGTACTGACGCTGACATGAAAAAACTTTGTAAACTTTTGAAGCAGAAATGTGGAGTAGGAGGGAGTGTTAAAAATGGAGAAATTATTATTCAAGGCAATCATCGCCAGAAACTTCTGGATATACTAAAGGCGGAAGGCTTCCCACTATAAGTACTCTCCTTTACTCGAAACTCTTATATTTTGCAAAATATACAATAAAGAAGTCAGCTGATAGCCTTATGCTATCAACTGACATTCTTATTGCATTTTTTTACGCAATAAGGATCTTCTTGATAATCTTATATAAGTTTTATAGTCGCTTTTTGACGGAATGGCGAAGGTACATCTTTGTAGTTATGTCGGATGATGTTTTTTGAGAGACATATCAATTTCCATTGATTTTTTATAATAGAAGCTATATTTAGAGGCGGCATTTCTCTTGCTTATTTCTTGTAAACGAGGATAAACTTTCTAGATATTCTAAGATGATTATATCTCAGTCTTCTGAAATAATCATTTTTCCAAGTTATAAATTAAGAAAAGTTGAAAGAAAGTACATATAATGACATTTAATTCCTCTCAAATGTTAATAGAAGAATATATAAAACTAGTAAAACGCTTTGTTGAGTGAGCAGAAAAATATAATTTTGCCTATTATTCTCAAATTATAAATTTAAAAAACTTCAAAATGGCTATGAAGGGCGGAAAGAGAGTTTACACATTTGGTAACGGCCAAGCAGAAGGTCGCGCCGATATGCGTAACGAATTAGGTGGCAAAGGTGCCAACCTCGCAGAAATGAACCTTATTGGAGTCCCTGTTCCTCCTGGGTTCACCATAACAACAGATGTCTGCAACGAATACTACGAGATTGGGCATGACAAGGTCGTAGCACTTATCAAAGATGAAGTGGAACGTTCTTTGGCGCATATTGAAAACTTGACAAACCAAAAGTTTGGAGATGCGGAAAATCCTCTCTTGCTGAGTGTTCGTTCAGGTGCTCGCGCGTCAATGCCTGGCATGATGGATACTATTCTAAACCTTGGCCTTAACGACACTGTTGTTGAAGGCTTGGCAAAAAAAACAGGAAATCCTCGTTTTGCTTATGATGCTTATCGCCGCTTTGTTCAAATGTATGGCGATGTAGTGATGGAGCTGAAACCAGCTTCAAAAGAAGAGATAGATCCTTTTGAGGAGATTATCGAGAAGGTAAAGGAACAAAAAGGTGTTAAGACCGATAATGAACTTGACACTGAAGACCTGAAGAATTTGGTGAAACTCTTTAAGGATGCCATCTTGGAACGTACAGGAAAACAGTTTCCCGATGACCCTATGGAACAGTTATGGGGAGCTATCTGCGCTGTATTCGATAGTTGGATGAACGAACGTGCTATCCTCTATCGTAAGATGGAAGGAATTCCACAAGAGTGGGGTACAGCTGTAACCGTAATGGCTATGGTCTTTGGGAATATGGGCGAGACTAGTGCTACAGGTGTTTGCTTTAGCCGAAATGCAGCAACTGGTGAAAATGTCTTCAATGGTGAATGGTTAGTAAACGCACAAGGCGAAGACGTAGTTGCGGGTATTCGTACTCCACAGCAAATCACTTTGGCAGGAAGCCGCCATTGGGCTGAATTACAAGGTATTTCTGAGGAAGAGCGTGCTGCAAAATATCCTTCTATGGAGGAGGTTATGCCCGAGATGTTCAACGAATTAGATGCCCTGCAAACTAAGTTGGAAGATCACTACCGCGATATGCAGGACATGGAGTTTACAGTGCAGGAAGGCAAACTTTGGTTCCTTCAAACACGTAATGGAAAACGTACAGGAGCTGCAATGGTTAAGATTGCAATGGATCTGCTTCGTGAAGGTAAGATTGATGAGAAAACAGCCATTAAGCGTTGCGAGCCGTTGAAATTAGACGAACTTTTACACCCAGTATTCAATAGGGAAGCACTGAGTCAAGCAAAAGAGCTTACACGTGGCCTTCCTGCAAGTCCTGGTGCAGCTTGTGGTCAAATTGTATTCTTTGCTGATGATGCAGAAAAGTGGCATCATGATGGACATAAAGTCATTCTCGTTCGTCTTGAAACTAGTCCTGAAGATCTTGCAGGTATGGCCGAGGCGGAAGGTATCTTGACAGCTCGTGGAGGTATGACGAGCCACGCAGCAGTGGTTGCTCGAGGTATGGGTAAATGTTGCGTTAGCGGTGCAGGTGCTGTAAATGTTGACTATAAAAAACGTATCATTGAAATTGATGGCCAGATTTTGAAAGAAGGTGACTATATCTCTCTGAATGGTACAAACGGCCATGTTTACAAAGGTGAAATTCCTACGCAGGCAGCAGAACTCAGCGATGATTTTGCAGCTCTGATGGATTTGTGCAGCAAATACACACATCTTCAGGTACGTACCAATGCTGATACTCCACATGATGCTGAAGTTGCAAGCCGTTTCGGAGCTGTAGGTATCGGCCTCTGTCGTACAGAGCATATGTTCTTCGATAATGAGAAGATTATCGCTATGCGCGAAATGATTCTAGCAGAAGATGCAGAAGGTCGCGAACGTGCTTTGGCAAAGTTATTACCTTATCAGAAGGAAGACTTCAAAGGCTTATTCAGAGCTATGAACGGATATCCCGTAAATGTACGCTTGCTTGATCCACCACTCCATGAGTTTGTTCCTCATGATACTCTCGGCCAACAGACGATGGCAGAGGAAATGGGCGTTAGTGTAGAGACTATTAAGCACCGCGTTGAGAGTCTTTCTGAGCATAACCCCATGTTGGGACATCGTGGTTGCCGTTTGGGTAATACTTTCCCCGAGATCACTGCAATGCAAACGCGTGCTATTCTCATGGCTGCTTGTGAACTGAAAAAAGAAGGACTTGATCCTCATCCCGAAATCATGGTACCTTTAGTTGGTAATGTTCATGAGTTTGAAAATCAAGAACGCGTGATTCGCGCAGAGGCTGCAAAGGTTTTTGCAGAACAAGGCCTCGAAATCAAGTTCAAGGTTGGCACAATGATTGAGATTCCTCGTGCAGCTCTTACAGCTGATAAAATCGCTACGCATGCAGAATACTTCTCATTCGGAACAAATGATTTGACGCAGATGACCTTCGGTTATAGCCGTGATGATATCGCAAGTTTCTTGCCGGTCTACTTGGATAAGAAGATCTTGAAAGTTGATCCATTCCAAGTTCTCGACCAAAAGGGTGTAGGTCAGCTTATTAACATGGCAGTAGAAAAGGGGCGCTCAGTTCGTCCCGAACTGAAATGTGGTATTTGCGGCGAGCATGGAGGTGAACCAAGTTCAGTTAAGTTCTGTCACAAGGTTGGTCTTAACTATGTGAGCTGTTCTCCATTCCGCGTGCCTATTGCACGTCTCGCTGCAGCTCAAGCTGCCGTAGAGGAATAAACGAGTACATTTTATAATTAAGTAAATATGGATAGGCACTTGTTCAACAGGAGCTTGTCCATATTTTATGTTTATGAAAAAACTAAATAATCAATAAATGAATCTATAAAATAGGAGTTCTCAACATTTTCAAGTAGTTTTGCAACAGGAAGAGTTGAGTAATCAACTCTTTTAATAGAGCTATTCAGTGCATTGCTCGTTGGAGAGACACTTATGATTAGCTCTATTTCTGTAACCCTATAATCATACATGAACATTTCCTTTCGTGTTATGTTCATGTATGGTTGTTTTTACTCTGTGTATGTCATGCCTTCAATCTCTACAGCACCATACATGCGATGTACAAGCATATTTCCATCACCAATACCATTGTCTGAATTACGTTTCCCATTAACTTTCTTATAGTCGGAATGTTCCTCTACTTCTATATTACCTCAATTCCGCAGCATTATTCCTTGTGAGGTACTTTTATATATTGAAGTGACATTTTTGGGATTTATCCATTGATATGGGGATTTTCTGGGGTTCTTGGTTCTTGCATAATCATGAAATCCCCCACCCAAACCAATGGGAAATGTGAGAGCTACAAAGATATGCTGTCCTCCTGATGGAATCTCACATTGGTGTTTCCGTCATGTTTCTCACCTCCGACTATGATTTCCCCAAAGGAAGCCCAACCAGGGAAATAACCATGATCCTGCTTGTAGGAATGCTTTGCCGCTACTTCCACGTTTGCCCAACACGGATTCAGTAAGTTTTTCAAAAACCAACCTTGAGAAAACGTCCATGATGTGATAAATTCCACCGAAAGAAGTGATATTCTCGTTTTTAATTGCTACCTTTGTCATGTCAGATTTTTGCTTACTTGTTATGTTTGTAGCACTAAGATAGGTGAAATTTCTGACATATCCAAGTATTTTGAGAACTTTGTTTCCCAGGCACTTGGATTTCTTAAAAGATTTTATGCTGCGGAGTTAAGGGTATATATAGATTGTGAGTATCAATTTCCTTACCGCAAACAACCGTCAATAGATGAGTTGTAGAGAGAACTTTATCTTACTTGAGTCTCTCTAATATGCATTCACTCTTACTATCAGCTATTACATGTCTTACTAACTTTTTTCTGCCATAAAGTCATTTCATTGCGCATATACTCTATCATATTGACATGTGGGCTTCTATTTTTTAAAATAACAGTCATCTTGTGTAAAAAAATAAACATTGGGATAAACAGTTTACTTACTTCCCATGACCCTGCAGGATGGCGCACACACACTGTAGGTATATCAAAAATATAGCCAATCTGTGCATCCACATTACTAAATACATGGCTATATTGTATAGAAGATTCAGCATCTCCACTATTCTTTTTTAGTTGTGCAAAGGCCTCTTTACCCAACAATACAATGTATTTGGGTTTGACAATCTTTATTAACTCCAAAGTACTTTTTATTCCTTCACTCATCAGTTCCCTTAAGACATCATTATTTCCATTATCAGAAACAAATGGAGTAAGGTTTGTCCATATTGTCTTTTTATCGTTATCTATACTTTCAGGATGATAGAAAGAATCATAACCAAGAAAAAAATGTGTATCAGGGAGATATCTATGACCTTTCCCCCAGTTAGGACTTATAGTACCATCTTCACAAAATCTACTACTCCAATCAGGATTTCCCTCTAAGAAGTTTTCTGGATTTTCAAATACAGATGAACCAGTTCCTAATTCGCCTTTCGGATTAATACCAATAATCATACAATCAACATGGTTTTCTAAAACGCTCAAGGGAGATTGTGTGTAATATGGCGTTTGATACTTAGTTGATAATTCATTAAATATTGGAACATACTTTTTAGCCCACTCAACAATTTCTTCATTAATAGTTTTCATACCTGTAATAATTTATAAACTAAAGGTTCCCACCCAAATAAATAGATAGAAAAATAACAGTTTGTCGAATTTCCTTTGTAAATTAGTAATCGTCAAACAACTGATTTTAAAGACAAAACAACAAAACTGTTATGGAAACAAAAATAGAGAAAATAAGTGAGTTATCCAAACTTTTGAGTGTTAAAACTCGAATGAGTGATGATTTGTTTCATCTTTTGGCAAGTTTGGCATCGGTCACCTGTTATCTCGTCTGTCATTGGAGAAACAGGACGGGGTTTCGGCTTCGCAGTTGGCTGCACGTATATAGAACGTGTTGCAGCGCGACTCTACGGTTTGGATGATTTCCTTTGAGAACGACCCGCAGTCAGCACGGAAACACTCTATTACCACACCAAGTTCTGAGGTTACACGGTCCATAATGCGACGGAGCGTGTCTTCTTGATGGAATCTCACATTGGTGTTTCCGTCACGATTCTCACCTCCGACTATGATTCCCCCAATGGAAGCCCAACCAGGGAAATAGCCAAAATCCTGCTTGTAAGAATACTTTGCATCGAACTTGTGGGCTGGAACAAACTGGTGGTCAAAGTCCAGGTCAACATGACTGCCCACCTTTATAAGTCCCATTCTCCGTATCATCCGTAAAAGTAAGGTATTCAACTTTTCTGCCGTGTTGAAACTATACGACTTGCCGGAGGTCTCGCTCTTATAGACAGTATTTTCCTCGGCAAGCTCCTTTAGTCCGCGCCCCACAGTGTCGGCACCGGGTAATAGCGTATTAGGTCTCTGCTTGAACTGCCCTATAAGCGCATTGATGTCCTCAAGGCATTCTCCACCACAAAGGTAGCTGAAGAAGAGAGAGCCGAAAATACTTCCATGGCTGAATGCTTTGCCGCTACTTCCACGTTTGCCCAATACAGATTCGGTAAGTTTTTCAAAGCCCAACTTTGAGAAAACGTCCATAATATGATAAATTCCACCGAAAGAAGTGATATTCTCGTTTTTAATTGCTACCTTTGTCATGTCAGATTTTTGCTTACTTGTTATGTTTGCAGCACCAAGATAGGTGAAATTTCTGACATATCCAAGTGTTTTGAGAACTTTGTTTCTCAGGCACTTGGAGTTCTCACAAGAATTTATGCTGTGGAATTAAGGTATTACTATATGTACACCAATATTCTCACTATTCAGTGTAGATGATTCTTCCTCTCTATTCTGGGCTTCTCAAAATCTTTCAGTATATTTGAAGCAGAGATGAGGACTTGTTTGTCTATTTCCTGCTGAACCTGATGTGACGCTGAGTAGAGATAAGCAAGTCCTTTTTCTTTATCTGCCTACATTAAAGTATGATTATTCACAATAGGCTCTATAATTTTCTTAAACACTTCCATGAGTTGACCACCTGCGGCATCAAGCTTCCCCTGCACCTTAACACCCTTTGCATTCACCTTGCTGCCTTTAATCGCTTCCAGTGCGCTCAATGCTTTTTCGGCTCTCCTCAACTGGTTCTTCACCATGATTTCCATCACCTTCTGCACATCTCTGTCAATGTCATTATGGCCCACACTATTCCTCACAGCAGCAAGCAAACTCTTCACTTCCTGTTGCGTCATATCGCCTATGTATCCATTATTCATCAACACACGTGCAAGGTCTGAAACACGTTTCACGGTTGCCATATCAAACCTACGCTGCAGGCTCATTGCCTTGCGCAAATCTGCAAGGTTGTTGCCGATAGCGCGCATAGCATCATTGCGAAGTGTCTTATTCTCTTGGTGCTTATCGGCAAGGCGCATAGCAGCAGCAGTAGTACGCTCATGCAGCCCCATACTCTTATCCTTCCAAATATCCTCCGTCTCTTCTCCATCGCGGTAGAGAATAGGATTTTCGTCTGCCTTTCGACTCTCATCAAGAACTTTTTTACCACTATCGTAGGATTTCTCAACATCTTTCAGTAGCTTTGCAACCGCTGATGATGCTTCAAGTTCGCTATTAAGCCCATCAGTACCATTAGGAGTGTTCGGCGTTTCGTCGAGCACTTCTATTTTTTGTACCTCATAGGCATGTACACCATTCCGCATACCATCTGAACGCTTTTCTTCACGCATCAGTGTCATCACACGGTATGGTTTTCCATCAATTGCAATAGCACCATAGAAGCGGTGCATCAATGCACTACCATTAACTTTCTGTGTGTCGCGTTCTCCACGTTCATTCTTTTGGTAATCGGAATGCTCCTCAACTTCAATGCTGTTTTCTATAACCTCGTCAACATGTTCAGCCAAGGAAAGATGCACACGCTTATTCACGCTCTTTGCTTGATGCTTCGGACTAAGGCTGACTTCGATTGCTTTTCCTGAGATAGAATAATCAAACTCAGCACCATAATTATTGTAGTGTAATACTATTGGTTTTCCATTTGGAACGTACTTTGCCTTGGCTGCATCTATGGCTTGCCGTGTTGCTTCTGCAATACCACCCGTGTATTGGTGTGCAGGGACATTTACCACCTTGATAACTGCATCATTAAGCCCAGGCATAACAACTCCTTTCTCTTTCACAGCTCGTCTCTGGCGCGCCTTGAAAGTGTCGGGAGTATCGCCCATACGCATCCGTGCCGCCTCACTCAAGCCCAACTCCTCACGCATCACCATGTCGCGTGCAAGGTCTATCGGATGCTCCTTGCCACGCTCCAAACGCTCCTTACTACGCCACAGCATATAGCGCAACTCATTATCGCCAAGCTCAAACCACTTCGGCAACTTCAAAGATTCCAAGAACTTATCCAATAGCTTGCGAACAACCTCCTTGAGCTTCTGCCACAACGTACGCTCGCCCTCGCTGAACTCCTCAAATGGTTTCTCTGCCATGTCTCCGAACAACTCATCAACAGCAGTCCTGCGGTGCCGCTCGTAGCTCTTCGCACGCTCTCCATTCTTGGTAGTATCATCAACAAACGAACGCCCCGCTTCTGCATCAACGCGCTGCTTCAAATCACCACGCAGATGCTCGTAAACCTCATCAAGGAACTCATCATAATGTTCCTCGCCCACAAGTTCACGAAGGCCCTTGTGTGCCACAGTCTCGTGCATCACCGTTGCAGCCACATCCTCCACATCGCTATTGTTAGGCAGAACAACCACAACCTCTCCAGTCCTCACATCATACCAGCCCTTTGAGTTGCGTTTGCGTCTCTCCACCTCAGCATTCGAATGCGTAATATCTTTCACATCCTCCACAATCTTGATAGGAGTGTGCAGCTTGTCAGACAACTGAACAGCTTCATTACGCATAGCCTCTCTATCATGAGAGGGTTCTGATGACAAAGCATTCTCACTGAGTGCAGAATGATTCTTCTCATCTATTGTGGGGTTCTGAAAATCTTTCAGTATCTTTGCAGCAGAGTCCAAATCAAGATAGTCCACGTCAGCGAGAATCGTTCGCTGTTGGTCTATAAGGTTTTGGACTTTTTCTTTATCAATGTATAAAGCCTTACCTTGTGAAATCCAATTCAGCCATTCTGCATTCTTTTTGGGGAATACGTTTCTAATACTGTTGATTTCCAATTTATGTCCCCCTACAGACGGATTTAGAGAAAGACCTACGATAAAGTTATTACCATCTTTTTGTAACGAAACAATAATGTTCTGCGCCTTAGTCTTGTCCCCATAGGAGAATAAAGCCAATGGATGTTGCAGAACATTCACCAAGTCTTTTACTTCCGAAAGGTCAAAATCATGTCCGTAAGATGTTGCCTTAGCTTGAAGTCTCTTTGCATTCATCTGTATAGGAAGGTTAGGAATACCAGTAGAAAGCAATATCTCCCCAGGCATCCCTAACTGATAGACATGCCCTGCTGGCAAAGTGCCATCAATCTGCTTTTGCAACTCCTCATTGAACCGCTCATTCACCTCTGCCAATTCTCGCGCAGCTCTTTCTTCTTGGCGGAATCGAATATCATCAGATTTACTCGCTTCCTCCACAGCCTTGGCGCGGGATTCTTCGTTGCCTGCCTCATATTCAACGACTTTCAAACCTGCATCCCGCAACTGCTGCTTAATTTCAGCATCAGTATTGTGAGGAACTACCGCTGCGGCAAACTCATCAAACGTAACTGGACGCTCAAACTTTGTCTCAAAATACATTGAAGGACGCTCTTCCTTGATTGCCTTAACCATATCTTTGAGACGCTGTGTATCCTCGTCAGATAAAGTCACGCCATACTCCTTCTGTAGGTAAGCTTGAGGGTCGGCTTTAGAAGCAGCTTCTTGCAAGCGTGCGAAGCCATAATCATCATATGCATTAGCATCGGGCTGCAACTTCCTCGAGAGGTCAACATAGACATCCTGCCACTTCTCTTCAAAATCGTCAAGATCTTGATGGTCGTTTGTAAGCTTGTCTTTCTTTTTTCTGATACTATCAAGGCTTGTGTTAGCCTTCATCACACTTGCAGCGAAATTTGAAAAAGAAGACCCAATGCCATTAGAGGCGTTGCGACCCTGCTTCTTCATCAGCTTAGATACATTCTCCAAAGTGTTAGGAACATACCTACGCATCCCTGAAGGAGTAAAACCATCAAAGATTACCTCTTTCGTCTGATAGCGTTCGTTCAAGCCATCTGTCCATTTTTTGTAGTCGTGTTCTAAACCATCTTCTTTTATCTTTTTATTTGCAGCATCAAAGGTCTTTTCTATGCTTACTCTCCCTTGTGTATTTTTATCTCTCCACACTTCATCGACAAATCTTTGTAAGACATCAATAGGGCGACCATACTCTTCTGCATCTCTTAAATAGATTAATGCTTTTTCATAACGGAGAGACCCTGGCTTTTTATTAGAGAGAATTTCTTTATGCTTGGCTATATTTCTTTCATATGATTGATTAAACTCATTGATGTCGCCATTAAGTTCCGTTTTTACATATAGATCAACTAATTTCTCAATATCGTTTTTGGACAAGTCATATACATTAGTAACCTCATGCATTATGTCACCAAAAGCTCTATGGACTTCTTTATTATACTTTGGCTTAATTGTTTCAAAATCGGGTGCTTTCCCTTGCTGGAATAAATAAAGGTATGACAATTTTGTATCAACGCGACTGTCTAACCAATTCCTTAAAGCATTGCGTACACCGAGTTGCATCTCATTTGGAAGAGCCTTAATGTCATGTTCCATTACCAGACTACCTTCTCTGCTCATCTGTCGTTCAACAGAAGGATACATCGGTGTCCACGCATCACCCTCAAACGTTCCTGCATTCTTTCCCGTTCGCTTATTGATTTTATCAGAAGGCATAATCAGCGAAATCTCACCATACCCCGTATGTTGCTGCTTACTTATGTCTATAACCGCAACACTCGGATTTGCCAAACCGCCTTGCTTGATAGCCTTAGAAAGTTTATCTGCGCTTATATTGTGAATACCAACAAGCGTCCTCTCGCTGCTGCCATTACTTTCTCGATAACGTATATCATCACTTTCTTGAGAAAACTCACCATTGTTATCCGTAGCACTCTTGATTTGATTAGGTTCAAATACGACGGCTTCTTGTCTAAGGTCACCATTGTAGAAAACACCATCATAGCCCTCTTCCTCTAAGTTCTCTCTGAAGTCAACAGACATGTCTCGGGAATTAGCTTCTGCAAGTTGATTGTTCTCTTTACTCGTAGCATAATACGGGTCACGGACATTTAAGAATACGCCCATTTTAATATTACCGTAACCTGAACCCTCATTTTCATCACCATAGAAATAAAAACCGTCACCAAGCCAACCTGCATCAGTATGTGTCCCATTCCTTTCTGAATCGAAAACACTAAAATTATTGTTAGTGTTGTGATAGAACACCATAGGCTCACCGTTCTCATCAACGAATTTTGAACTGTTGGTTTGCAGAATGGAAACTAACTTCGTATCTTTGCTATCGGTAACAGACGGATTAGGCTCTGCCCCCGTTGACATAAAACCATTATCAACTGCTTGTCCATTAATTTGGTCAAGCAGTTTGCCTTTTTCTATCTCAGTCAAGGCGTGGTCATAATATTTATTACCATTCTCATCAACCCCAATGGTCAACTTTGCCGTATAGTCTACGCCAGCAATATTCAAACCAACAACGTAATAGCGATATGTCGGATATTGAGCATTGAGTTTATCAGCCTTTTCCTCCGTAATAAAAACGGACTGTTCCAACATTTTCGGGACAGCAATGAGGCTCTTCAGATGGGCTTCGTTTCCCATACTATGAGAGGTAACTTTATTGATGCCCTTTCTTCCAATAGCGATTTTTTCCCCTGTGTCGGCAATGGTATACTCACCCCGTAGGTTATCCTTTATCCACGCCTTGGCACTATCTCGGTTCAATTCATACTTTCCTTTGTATTCACTACCTGTAATCTCCACAGGCTCACTCTTACGCAGTTTCTCAATCCGCGCAGCCTTTTCCCAGTCACCAAACCAACTCTTGAAAGCCTTTGTTCTTACTTGCGCCCACTGCTTCTCCGTCAGTCTCGTAGGTTTACCGTTCGGAGCTTTCATGTAAGTGCCGCTCTCCTTGGCGCGCTCAATGATTGCACGCTCTTCTTCCGAACCAGTAGACACTTGCTGCTTTTCTACCTTTTCTGATGCAGCACCTTTCAAGTCAGTTCCATTCGTCAAGTCATACAGAACTCTGTCCGTAATTTCATCCACAGAGCTAAACTTCTTGATGCCGAACAAATCCTTTCCGACCCAGTTCCAGAACTTCTTCAACGCACTCTTCATATGCTCGAGCAATGAGATAGCCTTTGCCTTGTCCACATAGTCCTTAGCTTCGTCTATCATCTTCCGTGCTTCGGCTCCCATCTTCTCAGCGTTTTTCTTTCCGCTGATGCGGCTCAACGCCTCGCTGGCTATAGCATCTTCATCATCAAGAATATCCTGATAGTTCTTGTCTTTCAACACCTCATCCCACACAGGGGTATCGCGGAGCAATTCTTTCACACTCTGCCACCCCTCTTTATTGCGCTCCTTCATGGCCTGCGCCCATAGGTGAGTGTACTCATGGATAGGCGTGTTAGGGTTCAAACCATCCTTGGTAAGATAAATCTTACCGCCAACAGTCCAACCATACAGCGTACCAGATGGCGTCTTCATGAATTGCACATGATCCGTTATCTTCAGGTCTTCCTCGTCAAAGATAACATAATTCCGAGCATCGTCTTCGCGACCGCCACTTCTATATTGAGCAGGGTAGGAGATGCCAACAATACCTTGCCTGTGTAAGAATTCGCTGGCCTTTTTATCACTGCCCAGATAAGAGGATATATCACCATAGATGTCTTTTCCAGAACTAAAAGCTAATTCGGAAAGTTCTTTTCTAAGTTCCTTCTTAGCTTGCTTGCTGTCATAGAGATGCTCATCATCTGTTGCAAGAATTTCATCATACAGCGCATCAATTAAATGTTCTGTGTTTATACCGCTTCTATCATCTGCATAATTTTTCGTATAGTCCAGATAGTTGCTTCCTGTGTCATCAGGAATTTCAACAGAGTAGAGATGACGAGCAGGCACAGTCATATACTTTTCAAATAAAGCTTGGACATCCTCTTGGACAACATCATCCATAGATCGTTCCAAAGCCCGTCCTAACTCTTCTATCCCTTTTTCGTCAAGGGTACTCACGTCTATCTCATTAGGATCTTCCCAACTATCGAATTCATTAGGATGCTCTTTGAAATAATCTAAGAAATAATTAAGAGTTTCAGGGTCTCTATTAACATTGAATATTTCAAAGCCACCATCGTTATACGCATAATCCAACCCATCACGACTACCGAAGACCTCCTCTATATATTCATTTGCTTCATCATAAAAAGCCTCCTCATCGAAGTCAAGATTTCCATGATTAGCTTCAGCATACTGTTCCCCTATGCCTTCGACCTCGGTCACATACGTTCCCCAGCCGTACGCTTGCTGACCTTCACCCTCTCCCATATGAGAATGGTCGAACGCGTCAAAGTCAGCACCACTACCATGGTACACCATGTGAAGCTCCGCACGAGGCACATTCACCTCCTGCACCTCAGCAAGCCCTGTAGTATCCTTATATTCTCCGCTGTACAATGCCTGCTTGATACTCTTCAGAATCTCAACCAATGGTTTTCCTTCAGCACGACGAAGTTTAACAGCATTATAGTAGAATTCTGTTATGTGAGCTTCGCCATCATTAGTTAATTTAGCATTCTCTTTTGGAGTAATAACGATACTAAGACCTTCGCTCTCTCCATTATTATCAAACGTAGAAACCTTAGCATTGTGATTAGCCAAGCGGATGGTAACCAGTTTCCCATTCTTTGTTTCAAAAGAAGCATACTCACTGTTGCTACCATGTCTTGTTGCTCCCAAAACTTTAGCAATGTCACCAATCAAAGTATTTGGCTTATTACCTTTTAATTTTTCGTATTCCTCAATGGTATTATCCAAACCTTTTAATACCTTTGTGCCATCAGCACTTGAGACGACAGTATGATGATCCTGCATAGCAGGGGAGGCGGTCTCAAGTGCTCTTTTTTGTTTCGCACTCAATTCCACCCCTTTTTGTTCTCCAAGCATTGCTGCTGCCTGCTCATCCGAAACTACTTCGACAGGTACACCTGCACGCTTCAAACCTTCCAATGCCGCATCAGTAGCCAAGCGTTGAGATTCAGTATCTGCCGAAAGAAGAACATTACTGAATTGTTTCAAAACGACATTACCCGTATTATCATCCTTAGCTTCTTGTTCCACCTCTTTTTCTGATGGATAAGGATTATCCAGTGCTCCATCGGAAACCTCCTCACCTTTCACCGTAGGAGCTTCGTAAGCAAAGTTATTGTAACCAGCATTATAACGAGCCTTTTCTTCACCTTGGATAATCACAATTGCTTTCCCAGCAGGACTTTCTGCAACAAGAAATTCCTTATCAGTTCCGAGTCTCAAGTCATCAGCACCAATGCTCTTTGCCGCACGCAGCATCTTTTGCAGGTCTGCTAATTGACAGCAGACAACGTTGCCATCCTGAAATTTAATGTAAGCTAAAGCTCCGTCTACCTCATATTTTTTTGCCTTTTCTGCTTTCATTCTTGCCAGCGCACCATTGACAAACTCCAGAAGCGGCTCAGTCTGTAAGCCTGTAGGAATAGTTTCTTTAGGGATAGCACCTCTCCAGTCTGGGAATTTCCCCTCAATGACATCACCTTTACTGGTAATAATTTTACCCTCTTTCGCTTCATCATAAGCCTCTTTATGCGCAAACATAACGACCCCATTCGTAGCAACAGCCATCCCTCCATCATGGTAGACGCCTCCGAACATTGGACGGCGAGGTTCTTTTACTGTGACGTCGAACACAGTAAAAGGCTTCCTCTTCTTCTCAGCAATAGGCTCTATAATGCCTTGCTCGCGTTTTACCTTATTAAATGTTGCTCGTATTATAGGCTGATACTTCTCAGAAGGGCTTTGCACCTCATCAATCCTCACACCCTTATATTCCGCAAAAGGCTTTGTCTTGC
>NZ_CAUTBW010000026.1:0-34463 GCF_963536905.1 uncultured Alloprevotella sp.
ATTTCGCTAATCACCAAATTTATAGACACTTATAATTCGTCGAACTCACGTTAAAATATAGTTAGCAACACCTACTTTGTGAAAGGCACCAAAGGTATGATCTAAAGTATTTCACGTCAAAGTACAATTAACCCGAAGAAGATAGAGATAATTGTCAATATATAGAAATCGATAAATAAATCACCTTATCGATACGGAACGAGAAATTCGCCACATCGATTCGAGTATTGTAAAATTGCTAAAATAAAGAAGTATGAGAATAATAATGTCAGTAGTCTTGGCGTTTATCGCCATGTTAGCCCCCGCGCAGGAGGTGAAGATGAAGCCGCTCGCCCCCATTGAAGTTGAGGTAAGTTACGAGCTGGATCAATTATGCGATTATTCCCAACAAGTAGGTGAAAGTGATTGGCGTGAGAAATCAACATTGCTACTTGAGATCGGCAAAGGAATGGTACATAGCTATGTTGTAGAGGAACATCATAAGCTGATAGACCAATTCGTCATGCAACGCAGCAAAAACAGATGGAGAGTCACTCTTTTTAATGTTCATGCTTTGGTGGGCGAAACGTTTATGGCATATCCAAAAGTGGGAGAGTTGACCCAGGTCGTCAATTTAGATGCCGCAGGCGTGTTTCAATATGTTGAGGACATTCCGGACTTCAAGTGGAAAATACTCTCCAAGTCTAAAGTCATTATGGGCTACAACTGTCAATGTGCCACAACCACGTTTAGAGGACGTGACTATGAGGCTTGGTTTACAGCTGATATCCCACTAAGCTGTGGCCCATGGAAGTTCCATGGGTTGCCTGGACTCATTCTTGAAGTGGCAGACGTTAAGAACGAGTTCCACTTCACGGTCAATGGTATTAGTCAGATAAAGGGGGAAAAAAATATCGAGATGTTCGATGAAAAGATACGTAGCATCAAACGTAGTCGTGCTCTCAAAATGGAAACCTTATTGCATAAAAACCATGGTGCTTACGCAGCCGACTATGGCATTAACTATCGTCTTGGCGATGGCATGGAAAATGAAGAACAACCCTATTATCCTATAGAATTGGAATGATGAGAAAAGCCATCTTTATTTTGCTCTATTTTACACTTGCTACAGCCTCGTGGGCTGCCCTATCAGACTCCATTCGCGTTACAGGTCGTGTGTCTTATGCAAACGGCGATGCTGCCTATGCCATTGTAGCAGCGCTCCACCCGACAGACTCTTCTCTGATAGCTTACTGCATAACAGATGACGAGGGAAACTACAACTTGCATTTCACCACTGAAGCTAACAATATCTTAGTTCGCCTTTCAGGTTTTAATGTCAAACGGAAGATACGGAAGGTAAAGGCCGTCAGTCAGTCCCTTGATTTTACTGCCGAAGAGACCAGCATTACATTGCGTGAGGCTAATGTAAAAGCCCAAAAGCTATGGGGAAGTCGTGATACGATTAACTATCTGGTCGCATCCTATATGACTAATTACGACCGCACTATAGGGGATGTGCTGAAGCAACTGCCTGGCATAACGATTGAGGGCGGTACAATAAAATATCAGGGAACTCCCATCAATAATTTTTATGTAGAAGACATGGACATGCTGCAAGGGCGCTATAATATTATTACTGATGCGCTAAAAGCAGAGGATGTGGCCACGGTGCAAGTGCTTGAAAACCACGAGCACATCAAGTCTCTGCAAGATCAGATACGACCCGATGCGGCATCTATCAACCTCAAGCTGAAGACCAAGTCTAAGGGAGTATGGACAAAGGCTGTTGCGCTTGGAGCAGGCTATGACAACGGAATGCTGTGGAACTGCGAAGGGAATGCTATGTATTTTGGCAAGCAACGACAACATATTATCTATTATGGCGCAGACAATACAGGAAAGGGAGCCGACCGCATGTTACAACACTATGGAAGTAGTAGATTAGGAACAATTACCCTAACAGATATCATCTACCCAGGTACGTCGCCCGTAGGGTCCACTCTCTGGAACAACGAACATGCTTTTCATTCCAGCAATCTCAATCGCTTGAGTAAAACGGCACAACTCCACTACAGCCTCACCTATAATCACGACATACAGAAACAAGAATCTTATTCACAAACCACTTATCTGCTCCCTGGCAGTAATTTTCGTGTCGTTAGTGAAGACATTTCCTCCCATCTCACCACTAATAATTCTTTCGTACGACTATCATATGAGAACAATGCCCAAAGGAACTACCTCTCCAATACGCTTGACTTGTCTGGGCAATGGAGAGATGCCAACGGAGCCGTTGTGTCGAACACAAAGGAAATGCAACAACACGCCTTCAATCGCAATATTGGGGTATCCAACTATACTCGTTGGGTACACCGCACCGAAGGCGGTAACGGTGTTGAAATGACAAGCTACAACAGCGCACAAACCAATGCGCAATCGCTCACAGTTTGCGGAGGTCTTGATGCTCGCCAAGATATTGACCTCACAAGAGTAAGTACAGTCAACGAGTTCTCTCTGATAAAAGATCTTAGGAAACATCGCTGGAGTATAGTTCCCACTGCTGCCCTAAAACTCAATTATGTAGGTATGAAGCCTTTACTGCAAAGTGCTATTTCGCCCGACAATGGCGATATGCACTATTTGCGGGCAGGAGTTAATGCGAGCGCCACATTGAAGTATGTAAACAACGACTTCAGACTCTCTTTTCTCCTCCCACTCGGACTAACTCATACCCAAATAAAGGATGAGACCCACCGCACACAGTTATGTTTCACACCATTGTTTAACCTGCAGTGGAAAATCAATGACAGCTGGACAATCGCAAGCGGAGGCTCTTATGGCGTGCAACCAACTTCATGGCCACAACTCATTTCGACCTATATAATGAGTAACTACCGCACCACAAGTCGCTACTTGCCCAGTATTTCAGACAGTCATATAGGTTCAGTAAGTTCTAAACTCAGTTTCAAGGACATTATGAATAGCCTCTTTGTTTACATACAAGGGAAAGCCTCTCGCTCATGGAGCGATGTAATATATGGGACAGCCATTGATAATGATGCCCGCACCATTATGCAAGCTGAATATATGCCTCATCATGACGATAGTTACTCTACAACAGGAAATGTCAGCAAGGGATTCGATTGGAAAAAGGCACGCATAGATATCACCGCCAATTATTCCCACTATTATGGCAGTATTCTGCGCCAGGCCGTTAAAACAGATTATCACAGCAATAACTTTTCCTTTAACGTTAACACCTCTGCCGATATCCTCCAGAATTTCCGCATCAGTTACGATTGTAGCTATGCGTTCTCGCGGTCAGTGTCTGGTGATTATGCTCACAAAATCCGCACACTCGAACAAAGCCTAAATCTAAATCTGTCGCTCATTCGCAAAAGTCTGCTGATGAACATAACGGCACGCCATACGCACAATTCCGGTCTTCAGGAAAAAACGGATTATGCTTTTTTGAATTGTTCCCTCACATACCGAACAAAACGGAAGATCGAATTTATTTTAGAGGGCGACAATATATTTAATACACATACTTTTATATCGCGATCTGATACTCAATTAACCCAATATTTTGAGATATATCAACTGCGCCCCCGAAGCATCATGCTAACGGCACGCTTTAATCTTTAATCTAAAGATTATTAGGGATTTTATGGTTTATAATAAGTTCCTCAAAACGGTCATTTATACCAGCAAAAAGTTATGAAGAAATTCATGGAACCATTACACCTGCAGACGCAACAAGGGTAGTACGTCCACATTACGATTACAGTATTCCATTTAAATATAATCCTCACTATCCAGAATTTCGGCAAGGGAAATTAAGATGATCACTATCTCAAGTAAAATTACATAAATGAAAACATACTTTATTCCACAAAATGACAAGATATCATTTTGTGATAATATATTTTATTGGCTTTGGCACAATACACCCAAAAGAGGTTTTCCTGATCGTACTTTTGCTATAATAGCTGTTCTTCAATTTTCTTATATAGTGTTCTTTGTAATAATGCTATTAATTTTACTAAATATAGTAATAGAGAGAAGTATTGCTGATAGTTTTGAACTATTGAGTAGCCCATTGTTCATATTATTTGTATTTTTAATTCTTATCAATATGAAAATATACAATGAAAACAAATATGAAAAACTACAGACACACTTCAATAAACTCTCATTGAAGGAAGTGAAGATTTATAAAAAGAAATTCTTCTACAGTATGCTTATAAGCGTTATAATAATAGTCATAGAATTATTGTTTTTTTTATTATCCTCAAATCCGCAACTAAGCCCTTGAACGTCCTTATTGCGTTTACACGTCCTCTCATTACTGAATTTGCAGATAATTTGAACTTGAAGCACCCACTTCTGCCTACAATATCCCCTTACCCCACAATGTGACTTGAGGCAATACACAATATCATTCCCATAAGTTGTAGGCACTATCCAAAATCAGTCTGGAAAACATCTGCGTAAGCATTATTACAGGTATAGATATTCAGCACATACCGCCTTGATGTCCTGTTCCACTTGGCTGGTACAGAGATAAACCTGAAGACAGGACTTTAGCTTATGGTGCAAAACAGACTGGTTCTTGGTTCTGGAGAAACTATTATTTCCTTCAGATAGATAATGGTGCAAAAGTAGGCGTGCCAGGAGACAAGAAGAATGGCGGCAACTATACAAAGGTTGATTGGTGGAATCCTTGGTTAATGGTTTGGGATTAATTTAAAGATGTAACAAAATGAAGAAGATCTTCTCTTTACAATTGTATGTTTGGCTTTTTCTTACAATATTGTTTTCCCAATGTACAAAGGTTGATTTAGAGGAAGGAGTACACAAAACAACTATTCTTCGGCATAATTATATTGCAATAACCACAAAAGATGATATTCCCGGAGAAGTGGAAGTGCATTATAGTATATTGGGCAATAATGGTCAAAACGAAGTCAAAACAGAGAGGCTTTCTACTCCTTGCGTGATTGGTGGAGAGAACGTCTTGGTCGCCTATGACAGTATTGTTGGTACACATTCGGGGAAAAGCGTTTTTAGCCAGCTTACCTTGAAAAGAGACTATCAAGAAAACGGAGCGGATTTTCTTTCAATCAAAAACTTGTCTTCGACCGTCCTTGAGTATGCCGTAATCGGCAACCAGCCTCTTGTGTTCCATAACCCTGCGGATTTAAAAGAGTACCATAATTTCACCAATTTAAATGAGATAGATAAAACCAAGGTTGTAAAAGAAAGTCCAACTCCTATTAATTCAGAAGGTATTCCTGTTTTATATTTACTAAAGCCTGAACTTTCTAAAATTAACCAGTACTACATTTTGCTAAGTATTGGAGATTGTGTGAATGGGGAGCTTACAACCGTAGAAAGTACCTATGCTAAGAATATTGGCATTAAACCTACACAGTATACTATTCGAGAAATAATGAATTTCTACAAAGAGGAATATAGCCATGGCAAAACCCTATTTGCAGACTACAACGACTATGATTTAAAATGTCAAAAGTACAAAGGTCTAGCTCGTTTAGACATAAAATTTTATGGAGAAATACAACCTGAGTCTTTTGTAAGGAACTCCGGACAGATTTGGTTTATTAATACAACTTCGGGAATGAAGGGAATTGACACCTTTAAGATATTTCAATAGGAATGATACATACTAAACAGCAATAAATAAAAATGAAGATTACTAAAACACTTCTGCTCCTGCTTTTAAGCACAGTGATGTTTGCCGCCTATGCAGACAAACCGAAGAAGCAAGACCCGCTACTTACTGGCCCGTTCTTTATCCAACCCTACTTCAATGCCTTCGGTATGCGGGTGCAAGAAGTAGATACTACGGAAGCCCATCGAGGCTGTGTGGAAGTTTGGGAACATCAAAGTGCGCGAGCATACTATTTTGTCACAAAAAAGAATGCCGAAACCTCAATGGAGTACACAACGGGAAAATCAGGTTTTCGAATCGATAATATCAAATTTCATGTGTACAGAGAGTACCCCACTGTTGAAGAAACAGAGGGGTTTATGTGGAATGAAATTCCTGGCATAAGTGACAAAAATCAGAAAGCACTAAGTGCAGGAAGTCTTTCATTGGGATGGGCTGACTATGTGTTCGGACCATCACTTCTAATACCAGGCATAATAGATATTTTTCAACTAAAGCAATAAATATGAAAACATTAACTACAATAGTGCTTATGTGTTGCTGTATATTTTCAAGCTGCAAGCACGATGGCGATTTTTGCCATTATACTATAACATTCTATAACAATTCCGATAAAGAGGTTTATATATCCCCTTCTCTGGATTATCCTGATACAGTCAATGTTCCAAATTACCATGTGTTAGGTTTACCTGATATCTATAAAATAGCTCCGCACGGTTACAATAAGACTGCATTAGAAGTTCGCGATTGTTATGAAAAGACACTGAGAATCCATGAAAATGGAAAGATGGACACTCTGATGTTATTTGTTTTTGATGCTAACATATTGGAAACGAACAAAATATATGATTATAATGCTGTATTGCAAAGGATAGATGTGAATATTGAGGATTTAAGGAAATTGAATTGGATATTATCTTATCCTCGTAAATAGTCGACCCTTAAAAAGCCCATTTCACCGAGAAGTTATGCCCAAATTTCATGTGTACAGAGAGTATCCCACTGTTGAAGAAACAGAGGGCTTTATGTGGAATGAAATTCCTAAAGACTGGCAAGAAATTTCAGAAGAAGAGTATGTAGAACACACAAAGGAGAAATGTGGCCGCATGGTAGGTATATGTTCCGAAATCTATCGTTCAGATGTGAAATGCTATCGCTTGCCCAAGATAGAAGGCCGCCCTACCATCTATGCCGGTGTGTGCGTTTCTGCCTTCCCAGCAAAAAAGAAAGTGGCGGTAAGTGCCAATATCTACTACTAGGAAGATGGTGGCGCAGTGAACAAATAAAGCACGGCAAAGCTGTTCCTTTATTGATTCTCTGCATCCCCTCCAGAAAACATTGCAAAAAAACTTCAGAAGCTTCACCAAATACAGTTTTGGTGAAGCTTCTGACAATTAAGCAAAGATTTAATATATAGGGACCATGCGATGAGTTAGTGACACTTTAAGACTTGCTGAGTGGATGCTGTGCGACACCGCCGGTGTCGGAAGGGAGGGGGATCACACTACCCACGGGTTCACCCTTCGGGCATCACCCGCGGTTAAGCATAGTGTGTCCCCGCCGGGGACAGTAGGTCCACTCACTGTCGCCGGCCTCATCCCCCAGCATATCAAAACGCAGAAATCCGCCCCTAATAACTCACTCACACACATCGAAAAAACTGTACACCATCGGAGACTACTTCTCCATCCCTGCGCCATCACCACTGCCACACATCGAATGAAGTCTGTACACTATCTGCTGCACCACTGCCACTCCCCAGTACCATTACCCCCGCAGTAAAGCATAACCAACTTACGCCTCCAGCGGAGGCGCACCATGCTTAACCGCGGGTGATACCCGAGCGGAGCGAGGATGAACCCGTGGACAGCAAGCCACACTAACCTCCGACACCAGCGGTGTCGCACTGAAAGCGTGGAGGGAGTATTCTCCCTCTCTCTTCCGATAGAAAAACTCATTTTTTGTTGTCACGTTGTCACGGAGGAGGCGAATATACTGATAGAGAGGAGCTTATGCGCGTGACAACAACTTTTTTGTTGTCACACCGTTGTCACGCGTCGTCACGCCTGCAATAAATACATTATCAAGCGGTTATGCTCAAAGTGTGACAACGTGACGATGTGACAACAAAAAAACAACTTACAGAGAAGTGCCTACCTCCGTGCGTTTAGAAATACAATAAGGGCGTCGGCTGACGCAATAAGGATGTGAACTGACAGCCTTATTGTATCTTCAAACGCAATAAGGATATTTACGCTTACCTCTATGACAGACTTGCGCTGACTCCTTTCTTGAGGCTTCTGCATAGAGGCCGTGATGGACAGCCTTATTCTCCGTCTAACAAATGTTGCAAATCTTCGAGGTTTTCTACCACGGAGAGCAAGTCTTGAGGACGATCGCGGAGCATTCCTTTATGGTGGAGATCCGCTAAGAGGTCCAGCAGAGAGTTCCAAAAGCCATGGGGATTATAGAGTACTACGCGTTTGCTGGGATAGCCTATGGAGGCCATGGAAAGTGCCGTGAAAACCTCATCGAGTGTGCCCACTCCACCAGGGAGAGCTAAGAGAATGTCACTCTTCTCTATGATGATACTCTTTCTGTCGGCTAAATCGACGGTTCGGATGGTGACATCCAGCGTTTCGCTCACTAAATTCCTATTGACCACTATCTCAGGAACAACTCCAAAGATGCGGCCGCCATTTTGCTTTGTGGCCTGTGCCAATTCCTCCATGAGGCCTTTCTTCGCACCGCCATAAATGAGGGTGCGGCGGGTTCTACCAATCCATTCTCCCACTTCGCGCACGGCTTGGTGGCAAATGTCGTCGACCTGACTATTGGCCGAGAGAAACACGCCTATTTTTTCGTACTTCATCATTCAGAATATAGCGTTTCGGTTATAGCTGCACAAACTTCTTCCAGCATCTCGCCTTCGGCAGGTGTGAAGGCATTGAGCTCTTTACTATCTATGTCAAGCACGCCGACTACTTCGCCCTTGGCATTGCGCAGCGGAACGACGATTTCCGACCGCGAAAGACTGCTACAAGCTATGTGACCGGGGAAGGCCTCCACATCGGGCACAATCAGGGTCTTTGCCTGCTCCCACGCCGTACCGCAAACGCCACGCCCATGGCGGATGCGATAGCAGGCCACAGGACCTTGGAAAGGACCTAAACGGAGCTCTCCTCCACGTACCAAATAGAAACCTACCCAGAAATAACCCATTGAATCGTGCAACTCTGCGGCAACATTGGCCAATACACTCATTTCTTCCTTTTCGCCCGAAATGAGAGCACGCACTGCGCTGATGACATCTTTGTATTTTTGTTCCATATTTTCTTTTTATTGCTTTGAACCGAACGTGGCTTCAAAGCATTGACACAATAAGTGCGAAGTTAGTGAAAGCTAAGAAAACGAACGTTTTCCTCTCTCACTAACTTCGCACCTTTAAGTAATTTTCGGTCGGCGGCCTTTTGTTTATTGACAAGCAGCGATGACCTCAATCTCCACCAATCCGCCTTTGGGCAGTGTCTTAACAGCCACAGCACTGCGGGCAGGAGCTGGTGCGGTGAAGTATTCTGCATAGACCTCGTTCATAGCTGCGAAATCGCTCATATCAGCTAAGAACACCGTGGTCTTAACAACATCGGCAAGGGTCAGTCCGGCTTCAGCCAAGATACTTTTCACATTTTCCAAACTTTGGCGTGTCAGTTCGCGAATGCCGCCTTCAGCAAAATTGCCCGTAGCAGGATCGATGGGCAACTGCCCACTGATGAACAAGAAACCATTAGCAGCGATGGCTTGGCTATAAGGGCCGATGGCTGCGGGAGCTTTGGGGGATGTAATCTGGGTTTTCATAAAGAAAGAATTTAAGAGGTCTCGCTGCAGAATAGAGTTCTGCAACGAGACCTGTGATGATTATTTTAGATAGTCGTCGAAATAGCGCGTGATACGTTCGTGGAGATGAACCATATCTTTCCCCATCATGTTGTGCCCTTGACCGGGATAAGTGAAAAGATCGGGCTGTGTTCCAGCATCTTCACAAGCGCGGAGGAACGAGAGAGTGTGCTGCGGCACACAAACAGGGTCGTTGTAACCAAAGATAATCTGAAGGCGACCTTTGAGGTTCTTAGCCTTGTTGAGCAAGCTTGCTTCTTTGTAGCCCTCAGGGTTGTTTTCAGGCGTTCCCATATAGCGTTCGCCATACATTGCTTCGTAGTATTTCCAGTCGATGACAGGGCCGCCGGCAACAGCCACCTTGAACACATCTGGATAAGAGCAGATGAGGTTTGTCGTCATAAATCCACCGAAGCTCCAACCGTGCACGCCCATGCGATTAGCATCAACATAGGGCAACGACTTGAGGAAATCAACACCTTTGAGCTGATCTTTCATTTCTTCTGTGCCAAGATGGTGCCATGTAGCTGTTTCGAAAGCAAAACCGCGCTCTGAAGAGCCACGATTATCGAGCACGAAGAGCAGATAACCTTTCTGGGCCATATAGATTTCCCACGGACGAGCGGTATAGTTCCAAGATTCTTCCACATTGCGCACGCCAGGACCACCATAGACATAAACCACAGTGGGATACTTCTTTGCAGGGTCAAAACCTACGGGTTTCACCATTCGATAATAGAGGTCGGTAGTACCATCGGCGGCCTTGATAGAGCCTCCCGAAATTTCGGGCACGTTATACTCCTTCCAGGGCGTATCATCAGTGTGGAGTTTCTTTATCTTCTGCCTCGTGGTGGAGAGAAGGTCGTATTCACGGAATGTTTTGGGTGAACTCCAGCGGTCTATAAGGTATTGACCATCGGGAGATAGCGTGGCGTTGTGTACGCCCACACCGTTGTCCAGCAAAGTGCGCTTACCCGTTTCGATGTTCACACTGTAATAGTTGTGACGAATGGGCGATGATTCGGTAGATTTGATGATGACGCTCTTTGTCTTCGTGTTGAAACCAGCCAGATTGAGTACTACCCAGTTGCCTTGCGTGAGCTGCTTAATTTGACGGCCGTCGGTATCGAAGAGATAGAGATGGTTGTAGCCGGCCTTCTCGCTTTGATAGATGAATTTGCTGTTATCCCACGGCAGGAAGGTGATGCCGTGCATCGGATGAACGTATTTCTCGTTCGTCTCCGTATAGAGCACACCCTTGCGAGCACCTGTCTGCACGTCATAAGCCACGAGTTCTGCCTTGTCCTGAGTACGCGGCATCTCGATGAGATAAATCGTTTTCTCGTCGGGAGCCCAGCTCGGATTGGTGAAGTAGCGATCGGTGGGATCTCCGGCTTGCAGATAAACAGTCTTATCCGTTGCGGGATTGAAAATACCAATGGTCACTTTGTGACTGGTCATACCAGCCATGGGGTACTTTTCAGGATCATACGCTGCTATACGTTGTGAAATGTCCACCTGCGGATAGTCGGCCACCATACTTTGATCCATACGCGTGAAAGCCAGGAGTTTTCCGCTGGGACTGAAGAATGTCCCCTTAGAATAACCAAATTCATCGCGGTGTACGCTCGTACCGTAGAGCAACTCTCGCGAACCGTCAGTGCTGACAGTATGCAGGCGACCATCGGCAGTGCGGAGGTAGAGGTTATAGTCCTTTGTGTAGGCTTCGCTGCGAGATGCCGCGTTGAACTCTACATGGTCGATACCACGCTCGCGGGGCGCTTGCCAAACAATCTTTTTTGTCTTCCAGTTGTAAAGGAAATTCGTGTCGGAAGTACGGAGCAGCACTTCTGTTTTATTGCCATCGGGGAAGGAGGCATTATAGGCCGAGATTCCTTTTCCCTTTGTCGCATCGGAAATGAGGGGTTGGATTTCAGCCGTCGTAAAGAGCGGCTTTGCTGCGCCGTACAAACGAGCCGATTCCGCATCGAGCTCTACGAGTTGGTTACCCCACCAGCCCGTGTAGATATTACGGGGCATGATGTTCCAGTAGTTCTCGCCGCCCCACATAAGATCGTCGAGCGTAAAACTTTTCTTGTTTTGAGCTTGCATACTCATGGTGCAAAGTAGCGCTAAGGCCACAAGCCCCATGCGCTTCATTTTGTTCAATATTGTTATCATAGTCATTTGGGGTATTTCCCTGCTTATCACTCTCTTTTAGCTGCTGGAGAATATTCCCAAGAGGGAATACAAAGTCCTCTTTCGGCTAAATCAAAAACGGAGGATGCGGAAAGGCACATAGGCTTTGTCCGTCAACAGACAGCATGCTATGATTTTCCGTATCCTCCGTTTTCAGTATATCTTTAAGTTAAGTAGGCGTCAGAAAAGAACGCCTACATCATTCCTTTATATATGGTCTTAATATCACTTCTTATCTGTCGCCATTTGAATGACGATCGAAGTTCTTACGGACACCGAAGCTCTTACCTCCTTTGCCTCTGGGGCGATCTCCTTGTTCGTTGCGGTCGTTGAAGCGTCCACCTTTGCGCTCGCCAAAGTTGTTGCGATCGCCGAACTTGCCACCTTTGCGGTCGCCAAAGTTGCGGCGCGGGCGATCGTTTTCTCCGTCTTCTCCGCGGTGTTTGCGGCCGTAGACACGTTCAAATTCGCGGTGCTTGTTACGCAACTGCATAAACTCGCGGTCTTCTTCGGTCTGTTCGCGGCTATCGTCGTCGAAACGGCGGTGGAAATCCTCGCGGAATTGGCGTCCTTTTCGGCGCTCAGCATTGCGTTGGCGATCCTCCGAGGTTTTTAGTTCTCCGCCGGCGGCGCGGAAGTTTTCGATTTTCCCGTCAAACATTTGATATTTGCGGAACTCGCAATCCAGCGAACCGTTGTAGAGCTGAATCTTCGTACTGGGACGCAATCCGATACTATCGAAAAGTTCCTGTTTGCTACTGATAATCCACGCTTCGTTACCTTTGAACTCATGCTTAAGGCGTTCGCCGATGGCTTTGTACAGTCCCAAAATATCGGCCGGTTGCAAACGCTCACCATAAGGCGGATTGGTCACAATGATGGCCTTATTCTCTGGCTGAGTAAACTTACGGAAGTCCTGTTGGGAGAACTCTACCACATCGCTCACACCAGCTTGTTTGGCATTGGCCATAGCCCCTTCGAGAGTAGGACGATTGATGTCGTAGGCGTAAATCTTATGGTTGAATTCACGTTCAGCCGAGTCGTCGTTATATATACGATCGAGCAAATCGCGGTCAAAGTCTTTCCATTTCTCGAAGCCGAAACTCTTACGGAAGATACCAGGATAGATATTGCGCGCCATGAGAGCGGCTTCGATAGCTATAGTGCCCGAACCGCAGAAAGGGTCGATCAAGTCGCTTTCCATATCCCATCCGCTCAACTTAATGAGACCGGCTGCCAGCACTTCGTTTATCGGAGCATCACAAGAAGCCACACGATAGCCACGCAGGTGAAGACTCTCGCCACTCGCATCGAGCGAGAGCGTACATTGGTCTTCAGCGATGTGCATATTCAGCTTGATGTCGGGATTTGTCACACTAATGTTCGGACGTTTGCCCTCTTTCTCGCGAAAATAGTCCACAATGGCGTCCTTCACCTTATAAGCAACAAACTTGGAGTTGCGGAACTCCTGAGAATAGACCACCGAATCGACGGCAAAAGTAGTGTTCAAATCGAGATAGTTAGCCCATTCGATGGACTTTACTGCCTCGTAGACAGCTTCTGCATCGAGAGCCTTGAAATGCTTGATAGGTTTGAGCACCCTAATAGCTGTGCGAAGGCAGAAGTTTGCTCGATAGAGCATTTCCTTGTTTCCAGAAAACGACACCATACGACGCCCAATCTGTATGTCGTTAGCACCGAGTTCGGTGAGTTCTTGAGCCAATACTTCTTCCAGTCCTTGAAAGGTTTTGGCAATGAGTTCGAATTCTTCCATAAAGTCAGCCTCACTGTTGGAGGTTAGAAGCGTAAGTGTATGTATTTTATTGATTGAAAAAACTTTTTTATTGCGCTCAGATATAAAGAGCCATCGAATCAGGTGCCGACGTACCGCGCGTTTGCTTCATCACAGCGCCCGGTTCTACATCGTGCGTTATCCAGAGGTTACCGCCAATCACAGCCCCTTTGCCGATACGTATCCGCCCCAGTATGGTGGCGTTGGAATACACAATAACATCGTCTTCCAACACAGGGTGACGGGCCACATTCTTGATAGGATTTCCTTCTTCGTCGAGCTTAAAACTCCGTGCGCCCAGCGTGACTCCCTGATAAAGTTTCACATGCGAGCCAATGATACAAGTAGCACCGATGACAACACCCGTACCGTGGTCGATGGTGAAATAGCGTCCAATCTGTGCGGCGGGATGAATATCAATGCCTGTCTCGGAATGGGCAAGTTCTGTCATTATGCGCGGGATGAGTGGCACGTTCAAAACCTCCAATTCATGGGCGATGCGGTAGATAGTGAGTGCTTTTACGGCTGGATAACAACTGATGACTTCGCCCCAGTTCTGCGCGGCGGGGTCGCCAAGATAGGCGGCCTCAACATCAGTGGCCAACACATCGCGCACCTCGGGGAGGCGCAGCACAACGCGCTGAGCAATATCGCGCGCGTGTTCGTGGAGGTCTCCATCGCAACAATCATGGTGCGTGCGGTCTGAACAGAAACAAAGACCTGCTTCAATTTGTTCGACAAGCAAATTATAGAGTCGCTCCATATCCACGCCAATACCATATTTCACCGTATCGCGATTGATCGTTGAACGACCGTAATAACCAGGAAAAAGCACACCTCGGCAGAGGTCTATGATTTCCTGAAGAGCGGGAGTACTGGGAAGCGGATCGCCATGCCGATGCTGATGAAAGAGACCTTTCATCTGACCCACATCTGCAAGGCGCGCCACAGTTTGCTGAAACTGTTCAGTAAAATTATCCAATGTAGATTTGATCGTAGTTAATTAAACTATTGCAAAGATAATGAAATTTTGAATCTCGAAAGATATAGAAACAAAAAAGCTGAACCTCATTGAGATTCAGCCTTGTTTATCTTATGTGCGTAAGTTGCTTATGCCAATGCATTCACGTGTTTAGCAATGCCACTCTTAAGGTTGGCAGCTTTTTTCTTGTGAATAATGTTACGCTTAGCAAGCTTGTCCAGCATCTTCTGTACTTTCGGCAGAAGTTCTGTAGCAGCTGCTTTATCCGTCGTAGCGCGAAGCTTGCGAACAGCATTACGCATTGTCTTAGCGTAATAGCGGTTGTGCAATCTGCGAGTCGCCGTCTGACGAATTCTCTTAACAGATGATTTGTGGTTTGCCATTTTTATATTATTCTTTTAATTGTAGCCTATAGCAGAGTCGAACTGCTCTTTAGAGAATGAAAATCTCTCGTCCTAACCGATAGACGAATAGGCCTGCCTTGCAACGTTTGCCTTTCAAGTGCTCCCGACTGTTGTCGAATGCCCCGCGGCTTAATTGCGAGTGCAAAAGTAGGGCAAAGTTTTGAAACCACCAAACATTTCTCCTACTTTTTTCAAAATTTTTCTTCCTCCTACCCTTTTACGCTCTTTTTCGCTACTCTTACCTAACACTTTCTTTGTATTTTTGTCTCGAAAACAGAAGAGGACCTGTCCGCAGCTCTCATTGCTCAACGCTCAAACTTAACGGACCTACCAGACCGCTCTGAGAATCTCTCTCCTTAGCAAAGTGGCTCTCTCAATAATCTCACACTCCCCTCCTCTATGCATGCCATCGTACTCAATACTATTAAATATTCCGATAAAGACCTCATCGTCGAACTACTTACGGAAAAGGACGGATGCCTTTCCTTTATGCAACGCATCAATACTTCCAAACGGGCAAAGATTCGGACGGCGTGGTTTCAGCCGCTGACACGGCTCGATGTGGACTATGACGACCGACCCACACACAAGCTAAAACGCCTCACAACTGCACAACCGCTGCCGCTACTGACTATTCCCTACGAGCCGGCAAAGACGACGATGGCGCTTTTCTTAGCCGAATTTCTCCGCGTCACCATGCGGAGCGAACCGGCATCGCCACTGCTTTTCGAGTATGTTTGGAACAGCATAGAATGGTTGGACACTTGCCGAGAGTCGTTTGCCAACTTCCACCTTGTTTTCTTGCTCCACCTGGCGCGCTTCTTTGGCTTCGAGCCCAATTTGGAGGCGCCGTCGCCAAACTGCTACTTCGATCTGGAGAGCGGAACATTCACAACGGTGCGCCCGCTGCATCCCAACGTGCTCTTGCCCGAAGAGGCGCAACTGCTACCTACGTTGATGCGTATGAATCTGGCTACGATGCACCTCTTCAAACTTTCGGGCGAACAACGCTCGCAGTTGCTCCGCTTCATGAATAATTACTACAAACTACACATCCCTAACTTTGCCGAACTCAAATCGCTGAAAGTTTTGCAGGAGGTGTTTGCGTAGGTTTTCATCTCGTCTCTTCTTCCGTGTCACTATTCTTGACAGTGGCAGTTGCGCAAGGAGATGTTAAAGAAGCTTTCCTCTTCTCCGCTTCCCTGCTTTTCTTCACCATCCGAAGCAGCCAATTGCTGCTTTTGCGGGAGAAAATCTCGCAAAAGTGAGTTTCCGATGCTGATTTTCTCCGTTTTAGTCGTCATTTTCCCTATTCCGTCAGCTGGCTTCCTTATTGTGTCGGCCGACAGCCTTATTGCGTTGGAGAATATCCTTATAGGAATCATGCCTATACCCCGCGAAAGCATCTTTTTCCTTATTCTGCTCATTTTTTTATTCTGCGCTTTCTTCCACCGAAAGGCTTCGCGCTGGATTTCGCGCGATTCTCAGGGCTGTAGAATGAGAGTTTCCTTGACAAAGTAGGAGAAAACGCTTCTTCTGAAAATATTGCCCACGAATGGGCACAAAGCAGGCGAAAGTTTCACGAAGACAGAAGACGACGGTTCTATATGTCCTTAAAAACTTGCATATTAAAGTCATCGTCTGTAACTTTGGCAACAAGAAATATAACTCCTAAAAATCAGCTAACTACAAACACACTATGGCACAGCTCAAAACATGGGGTCTGCTTCTGGCTCTTGCCGTAAGCCTCACGGCTTCGGCTCGAAAAGTGAAAGTAAACGTGCAACAGCCCGGTACGCTGGAACAGCAACTGCCGACTAAAGTTCGCAAGTCGCTCACAGAGCTAACGCTCCGCGGCTCGCTCAATGGTGCCGACTGGCATTTTCTCCGCTCGCTGATGGGTATCAGTCGCGACACAACAGCCGTGGACGGAAAACTTCAGCGATTGGATCTCAGCGATGCCACGTTGCATAAAAGTACAGAAACATTTCTCTTCAATCATCAGATTAAGGCCGACTCCATCCTGCCGCAATGGGCTTTTTATCGCTGCAAGGTGGGAGAAGTTATCCTTCCGCGCGCACTTCATTTGATCGATTCCAATGCTTTCCGCGAAGCGCGCATTCGCTGCGTGGTTCTTCCCGAAAAAGTATCTATCAATGAAGATGCCTTTGCCGATTGTTCGGATCTGGAGGACATCTGTTTTCCGAAAACATTGGGTAGCTTGTCTTCAAACGCCATCGTAGGTTGCGAAAAACTACAAACAGTACGAATGAACAGCGTCCTCTTCATCAGCGGCGGTGGCTCTATCCGAGATTGTAGCAACTTGCGCAAGATTGAAATCAATGGCACACTGGGACATATAGATGGTTGGCAAACTTTCTCACAGCTCCCCAAACTCACGGAGATTGTCTTCAACGGTCCTGTGCTTTCTACAGGAGGAAGCGAAGAATGGTTGAGCCAATGCCCCGCACTTCAGCAAATCACCTTCAACGGCCCTGTACTTTCAACAGCCTTCGCGGGTATTGCTGATCTCCCCCACTTTCACAACTATGTTTCTCTCCCCAACCAAGTGTTTTTAAGCAACTCGGAATGGGTGAAAGGAATCCCCGAAAAAGGACCTTATACAGAAGAAACTTTCAAGGCTTTCCGACAATTGCAGCAGAGCTTTGAGGCCTTCCCCGACTTTCACAGTGAGAATCAAACTTTTGTTACTTCCGCCATCTTGAATAACTTTCTTGCTGTCTCTGCTATCCTACACGACAAAGCAGGCCTATTGAAATATGGACAACTCATATTAGAAAGCAGACCGAGAAAACTATATAGTCTCCTTTGTGATAGTATCTTTAACGATTTTGCAGGCCAACCCGATTTTGAGGCTCTCAAAGAAAAGTCACGGCTGTTTGGCGACTACATTTATATTCTCAAGACTTCTCCACAATACGAACGTTCGGGACAGACGCAACAGGCCTTTACCTATGCGTTCGACTCTCCCATTCTGAAAAAGGTGCGCGAAGAACTCAAGCTGGACAGTATCGCTGGCAACGGAGATGAGATTAGTCGCATCAAGCGCGTGATGTATTGGCTCCACGATGCTATCCCGCACGATGGTTCGTCCAGTTGGCCACAATGCAAGTATAACGCACTCGACCTTTTCCGCCACGCCCAGAAGAACAAGCGCGGATACAACTGCCGGTTTCTGGCAGAAATGCTAACCGACTGCTATCTGGCTCTTGGCTACCCTGCTCGCTTCATCACGTGCGAAAGTAAAGAAATAGGAGATCCCGATTGCCATGTCATAGTAATGGTATGGAGCAAGACACTCAATAAGTGGGTTTGGATGGATCCCAGCTTTGCCGCTTATGTGACGGACGAAAACGGCACATTGCTCCATCCTGGCGAAGTGCGCGAACGGCTTATTGATGGCCGCCCGCTGGTGCTCAATCCGGATGCAAACTGGAATCACAAGTCGAAACGAACCAAGGAAGAATACATTGATAGGTATATGGCCAAGAACCTTTATACCATTCAGTCGCACCTTACCAATCGACCAGAGATTGAGAATGAAGAAAATTCCTACCAAGACGTGATCACCCTCGTAGGAAAAGGTGTCACCTACAAAGGAGGTGGCCGCACCACTTCCGATGACCAATATTTCTGGCAAGCCCCAAAATTGCC
This sequence comes from uncultured Alloprevotella sp., assembly GCF_963536905.1. Taxonomy (NCBI): domain Bacteria; kingdom Pseudomonadati; phylum Bacteroidota; class Bacteroidia; order Bacteroidales; family Prevotellaceae; genus Alloprevotella; species uncultured Alloprevotella sp. The sequence continues at coordinate 18,624 of NZ_CAUTBW010000026.1, forward strand.
GTAACAAGTACTATAATAATTAAGAAAAGAGAGAATGTTGAGCTTCCCTCCTCTATATTAACTGAGTTGTATATAAGGAACAATCATTATAGAATTAATTTCGCACATTACGCCTCGTAAGCTTTTAGTTTTCCACATAAATTTCTTATTACTTATGAAGAAAAGAACCATACTCCTAACTTTATCAAGTTTATTCTTGAGTACCCTTACATTGGCACAGACAGAAATCTCTGTCATAAATAACACAAAACAACACTTACTACCAACTACCTCCTACCTGTTGGAGTACAATTCAGAAAAAGCTAACACACTGGTAACACTTCCCTACTTTGAAACTTTCGATAGTCAGGATGCAGCAGAATCCTACACAATCATAGATGGCAACAAAGACAACAATAGTTGGACTTTCACCAATGGAATGGCGGAATATATGGAAGATATGTTCAACGACAACAGTGGCGATGATTGGTTGATAACTCCACCATTTAAACTTGAAGCAGGAAAGAATTATGAATTTTCTTTGAAGGCCAAAGCTTTCGATAATGAAACTCCCGAATGCTTCGAATCTTTCCTAGGCACAGATACTACCGTAGCATCAATGATCATTCCTCTATTCCAGAAGACTACAGTTGCAAGCAGCAACTTTAACACCTACACTCAAACCATCAAAGTTCCGACAACTGGCACTTATCGATTGGGGATTCATTGCATCAGCGAGCCCGACAAAATGACGCTCAACATAGATGACATTTCTATTAAAGAAGGAGCTAGTGACAGTGCGCCAAAAGAAGTTTCCTCTCTTACAGCCACTGCTGCTGAAGGTGGAGATTTGCGTTCCTTTATCTCCTTTAAGGCTCCGACTACAACCACAGCAGGAACACCTCTCACAAAACTGGATTCTATAACAGTCGTGAGAGGACAGAATCACCTCGTGAGTCGTCTAACCAACGTTGCTCCAGGAGCTTCATATAGTATCACTGACGAACACCCAGAAAATGGTATAAACACCTATACAGTCATAGCTTACAACGCATTTGGAGCTGGACTCTCTGCAAACACAACAGTTTTTATAGGCGTTGATATTCCCCTTGCACCCGAACAAGCAAAGGCTGAAAACGTCGGTAACGATACGCATTTATCCTGGACTATCAGCAACAAGGGATGGAACGGAGAATATGTCAATCCAGACTCCGTCAAATACACCATTTATGAAACTTCAGATGGTATCAACCGTACATTAATAGCTGAAAATCATAAAGGGACAGAACTCAATATTCCTCTCACTAATGCTACAGGGAAACAAAAGCAGGTTGCTTATCAGATTTATCCCATGACAATCGCAGGAAAAGGGCAGAAGGCCAATACCAACACAATCATTATTGGCAAGGCCTATGAACTACCTTTCAAAGAATCTCTTCCTAATCAAAAGACAGAAAACAGCTATTGGGCTGCAGATGTATCGAGTAAGAAAGTAAAAATACTTGCATCCAACGATGCACAAGACAACGATGGAGGTACTTTCTACTTGTACTCTACCATCCCCAACGATACTCTTTCTCTGCAAAGTGGAAAAATTTCCTTGTCAGATGCACAAGCACCCACACTATCTTTTTACTACAAAGGGGATATCAGTAAGGGAGCAAAACTTTCTATAGGAATTGGTAGGAACGGAATACTAACACAGATTTTAAAAGAAGTGTCGTTCACAACTATCGACTGGCAGCAGGCAATAGTAGACCTGACTAGCCTCAAGAATGAAGATTATATTCAATTATTCTTCAATATAAACTTCGGAGTAGGTGCAGCAAAAGTTTTCCTTGATAATATTCGTATAGAAAAGAACGGTTCAGCCACAGGTATTTCAACTGTCTCTCCCACAACTGATGCTTCACAGCTTATTTTTAATATCAGCGGTGTTAGAGTCTTTCCTTCCGAGGCTCAACATGGCATATATATAATAGGAGGAAAGAAAATATATAGATAACATATAGTTATTTCTCTTCTGTATACAAACAACTATATTTATATTTCAACTCTGAACATATATAAAAGACGATTCACAAAGGCTTATAAAGTAATCTTTGTGAGTCGTCTTCTTGGAAAGTTAGATTTCCTATTTCATTATAAATGGGAAAACTTTTTCCGTAATCTTATTCTTTTTCTCTTCCTTTTTCCTTAGAATGTCACGCGAAACATTCCGCGTATGCCCCATTTGCGCTTGGTGGGGAGATTCTCCGTATATGTAACACGGCGAACATATTCGATGTGGAAAATCTTGAAAATATTGTGGATACCAGCTACAAGTTCCACATAGGGCTTTTTCTTATCCATCGCGCGGGAGAGATAACGGAACGAACCATCGGCTTGGAACTCGCCAGGGAAATAGAAGAGATGCGTGTCGGCAGCATTCTTGGCGAGTAACGGATTATTTTTGTCGGTCAAATCGCCCCAAAGAACATTGCAGCCAAAGCTTTCGCGCCATTTGAGTTTTTTGAGCAACGGAATGCGATTAAAGAGCTTTCCGTTGAGATCCCAAGAAGCGAAAAGCGAAGCATAACGGTCGTTGAGGAATTCCATATTGTCGATCAAACTAAACATCTCGTCCTGCGAGATATAAGAGAGATTGGCGGCGGGCATAATGAGCAAGGGATAAGGCACTTTATTCCATTGAACGCCCGCTGAAAGGCGCGTGTCGATTTTTCCCCACGAATGGAGCCAAAAGCGTTTGTAGATGCTGGCTTCCGTGAAATTGTAAGCGTAATCTCCTCCGAGCAGATTCTTAAAGCCCATGGTGTGACTGATGCTAAAGACAGGGAAATCGAGACTGGGCGAATAGCGACGTTGCTTAGTATTGACCCATTTGGCACCTGGACTGTAGGTAAGACTCAGCGTAGCATCGAGCGTGGTGAGCTTCTTCTGCCAATTCCCACCCAAAGAGGGCGCAGCAGCACTATTGAGGGGCTGATAGAAAAGTGCGGCCGTAGGCTCGTCCACCTCATGGCGAAGCTGCACTTTAAAGCGCAGGTTGTTCTCCCACTCCCGATCGAAGGCCAACGTCCAGCGGCTGAAGTACATCATGTGGTTCACTTTCGTCCATTTGAGGGAGGTGAAGACGTTGTCCTTATCTGTGGGTAAGAATTTGTCGGAGGGCGACATCACGTCGTTCGTGTAGTTGAGCGACAGGTTGCTCACGGGGAACTCTCGCGGTAGGTAGGCCTTGGGTAGGAAGCTATAAGTGACCTCTCCAGAGCCCATAACGCGGCGGTCCTTAAAGCCGTAAGCTGCATAGCCTTTCAGAAAGAGGTGCTTGTTGAGGAAAGCCGTGGTTTGGGCTGAGCCGCGGAGGCGGAAACCATTGACAAAATTCTGGCTAAAAATGGTGTTGATAGGGCCAATATCTACTTTTGAACCTTTCTTTGGGTCGGTGGTGGTTTCAACAAAGTTTTCGATAAATGCCTTTGCCACCCACAACACGGGCTTAAAGCCTTTCACCTGACTCAACTGCGTGACGAGCTGCTCCATCTTCCCCTCCGATTCCGTGAGCGGGTCGCTGCGGTATTTGTCCCAAAAGGCATCATCCTTCATCAAGGCATCGGCGGCCAACTGCGTGTCGCCGCGAAACTTAAAAGTCTTTTCGGGAATTGGCTCAAAGGAGAAGTTGCTGTACTCTGTCAGACGCTTCACCATGAACTTCTGGAAGAAGTTTACAACTTTTAGTTCAACGAGCATATCATCTCGAACGAGGACTTGTTCCCCTGTGGGCAACTGTTGGAACTGCTGAATGATGCGCATGTTCTCTACATAGTTGACGTCGCTGCGACCAGGAATACCCAGATCGCACTTGACGACGCGGTAAGAGGAGTCGGCGGCAATGAAGAGGGAGCCGCTGAAGCCGAAGTCCTGCGGATTGTTCGGCGTGAAGTTGATATGGATGGTTTTGATAGAGTCTACCATCACTGTATCTACTAAAAAATAGCGGTAGAAAGAGATGGCCGTCTTTGAAGATATGGGACTGGTAAACGGATACTGAAGCAAACGGACATCGTCTTCATAGATATTCACATCGGTGAAGCAGTCCTGAATGACAGTAGTAAAAATGTCGCCAGTATAAAAGAGATCGTTCAAACCCGTTGAGCGTTTACCTTTGATTATAGTTTTGTCGGAACGCGGCGATTGCCGGAAGATTTCTTGCGACACCGTTTCGTCGACATTGATAGGCAAGATGAGTTTGCCGGTTTCATTATTGGTTTCGATATGGTCTTTGAGAAAAGGAAACTTCTTGAACTTCCCTTCTTGAAGGACCTTATCTGTGACATCGTTGAAAGCAAAGATGGTTTTGGAATACTTATCGATGCTGTAGAAAGGATGCCGCTTGAGGTCGCTCTGCTTCTTGGCAGCGATGACTTTCCGCATGAGCTCAACGGCTGGATTGTTCTTGCGGTTGTAGCGCTGCTTTGTTCCGGTCACCGTAGCCTCTCCAAGCACTCCGTCCTCCCGCGCTTCAAGCTTCACATCAAGAGTCTCGCCCGCTTTCACCTTCAGAACGCGCGTTTTGTAGCCCACCATGGAGAACGTGAGCTTGTTACCACTGTGCGCCACAGAGTAATGGCCGTTGAAGTTTGTTTGCGTTCCGTGGTTTTTATCGAAGTAGACATTGACAAACGGGAGCTTTTCGCCCGTCTGTGCATCCGTAACCGTACCGTTGATAGTCTGAGCCACAGCGGTCAGTACTAAAAACATCAGGAGGAGAAAGGTAGAGAATCTTTTCAACTTACTATACGTTTATAAAAGAAAGATAGCATTTGACGAACCACGGTTGCTCAGCAACATCTTTAATGCTGTTGGCCCTTGGTGCGCCAAATGCTAAGGTCACATTAGGAAAAATATTGTGTCGTTACTCCCATGGACGAACACCTCGAAGCTGTCTTCGCCCATGAGGGAAAAAAGACAGGACTAATCTATTTCTTCGTCGGCTTCATATCCACCCATTTCGCGGATGGCGTTCTTTAGCATGACATACTGCTGGAAGAGATGATTGATAGGTACTTCATTCTGCGTGTAGTCGTGCATGGGGCTCTTGAGGAAGAAGCTCAAGAAACGTTGTGTGCCAAAGCGACCAGCTCGCGCAGCGGCATCGGAGAGCAATACGAGGTCGAGAACCAGCGGCGCAGCCAGGATGGAGTCGCGGCAAAGGAAGTTGATTTTGATTTGCATAGGGTAGCCCATCCAGCCAAAGATATCTATATTATCCCAGCCTTCCTTGTTGTCGTTGCGCGGTGGGTAGTAGTTGATGCGCACCTTATGATAGTAGTCAGTATAAAGGTCGGGCTGCTCTTCAGGTACGAGGATGCTCTCCAACGTAGAAAGTTTGCTAACCTCCTTGGTATGGAAGTTGGCAGGTTCATCAAGGACAAGGCCATCGCGATTACCCAAAATGTTGGTAGAGAACCAGCCACTCAACCCCAAGCAACGTGTGCCGATGATTGGAGCAAAACCTGATTTCACGAGGGTCTGACCTGTTTTGAAGTCTTTACCTGCAATCGGCATCTTTGTTTGTTCGGCCAATTCCCACATAGCAGGAATATCCACCGTAGTATTGGGCGCGCCCATGATAAAGGGACACTGTTCGGCCAGAGCTGCATAAGCATAGCACATGGAAGGGGCTATGCGCTGGCGGTCGTCGGCTTTCATCGCAGTTTCGAGAGCTGCCAGCGTGCCGTGAACGGCTGTATCCACAGGCACATATATTTCAGTGGAGGCGGCCCATATCACAACGACACGGCTACAACCTGTGCGCGCTTTGAAGTCGCGGATGTCTTGGCGCAAAGCCTCAACCATTTCCCAGCGAGTGTTGCAATCTTTCACATTTGTTCCATCCAGACGACTGGCGAAGTTGCGATCGAACGCAGCTTTGAGGGGAATAATGGCCTTGAGCTCTTCTGCCACTGGTTCTATGTCGCGTTCGTTCAACACTTGTGCATGAAGGGCCGATTCGTAAGCATTTTCGGGATATACATCCCAACTGCCAAAAACGAGATCGTCAAGACTTGCCAACGATATGATATCGGAATAGTGGAGGTATTTCTTATTCTCTCCTCGACCCACACGAATCTTGTCGTATTGCGTCATTGAACCAACGGGCTTTGCTAGGCCTTTGCGCGCCATCAGGACGCCCGTCATAAAAGTTGTGGTTACGGCACCGAGACCGACAACCATTACGCCTAATTTTCCTTCTGCTGGTTTCATATATAAGACTTATTTTAGAAATAACTGTATAGGTGACGTGTGACAATACGTATATCACACGCTGTATAACGAAACCACAAAAGTAATAAAAGTTTCTATATACATTTCCATACCTCTTTTTTTTAGCACATTTTGGGAAAGAAAGAACAGAGTTCTACCCAAAAAGAACAATCTATCTGGGGGATAGCGAAGAAAAGGCGGTTTTCACGCGCGAGTCTCCCGCATGGCCAACGCCTTATTTTCGGCAGCTTCCATGATTTCGCGCTCACCCGGTCCTTTATCGTTGATGCCACAAAGATGAAGAATACCGTGGATGATAACACGATTGAGCTCTTGCTCATAAGGGAGTCCCAACTGTTCAGCATTCGTACGGACCGTATCGAGAGATATGAAAAGGTCGCCGCTGATCACGTCGTCTTCGTCGTAATCAAAGGTAATTATGTCTGTATAATAGTCGTGCTGAAGATACTGACGATTAACCCTTAGGATTTCTTCATCGTCGCAAAAGATATAGGCCACATCGCCCACCTTGCGCCCATAAGAAGCCGCCACACGTTTGACCCATGCGGAATTGTCACGGCGGCGAATCTTCGGCATCGCAACGTTGATTGTATTGTATGTTATCATTGTTCAAAATATATACGTTCTCAAAACAAACTCTGCTCCTGCGGTCCACCCGTATAGATGGAACGGCCCAAATGCTGATAAGCTTGTTCGGTCACTTCGCGCCCACGAGGGGTGCGGCGGATAAAGCCTTCCTTGATGAGGAAAGGTTCGTAGACTTCCTCCACAGTTCCGGCATCTTCTCCAATGGCTGTGGCTATCGTGCTGATACCCACAGGGCCACCCTTGAACTTATCAATGATGGTGAGGAGTATCTTATTGTCGATTTCATCCAAGCCGTATTTGTCGATATTAAGGGCTTCAAGGGAGAACTTAGCAATGTCCAAATCTATGCGCCCATTGCCCTTCACTTGCGCAAAGTCGCGCACGCGACGCAAGAGAGCATTGGCAATTCGCGGTGTTCCACGACTGCGCCCAGCTATTTCTTCAGCCGCTTCGGCTGTGATGGGGACATTGAGGATAGAAGAGGAACGCTCTATGATACGCTGCAATGTCTCGCTGTCGTAGTATTCAAAATGGAGGTTGATACCAAAACGGGCGCGCAAGGGAGCTGTCAAAAGACCACTGCGCGTGGTGGCACCAATGAGAGTGAAAGGATTGAGGTCTATCTGAATACTGCGAGCTGCCGGACCTCGATCTATCATAATATCTATGCGATAGTCCTCCATGGCGGAATAGAGATATTCCTCCACCACAGGTTGCAGACGATGGATTTCATCGATAAAAAGCACGTCGTTAGGCTCTAAACTGGTGAGCAAACCTGCCAGATCGCCAGGTTTATCGAGGACGGGGCCGCTGGTAAGCTTGAAACCCACGCCCAACTCGTTGGCAATGATATTGGCGAGCGTTGTTTTTCCCAATCCGGGAGGGCCGTGCAACAGAGAATGGTCGAGAGGTTCGCCGCGGTACTTTGCCGCCTCAACGAAAACCCGCAGATTCTCCACCACCTTTTGCTGACCGCTGAAATCATCAAACTGTAGTGGGCGCAGGGCTTTCTCAAACTCTCGCTCCGAGGATGTCGGGGCCATCTGCTCCGACCTGATGTCAAATGTATCTTGTCCCATTATGCCGCAAAGGTACGAAATTCTTATGATAATCAGTTTTATTCAACCAGTACAAAAGAATAGGCAGAAACAGGAGAGGCAGAGCCAACCTCATGAAGTTTATGCTCCACTTTTCATCAGAGCTAAGCATTAAGAAATGGCTACTATTCTTCATCACATCAAAAGAAAATAAACCTCAGAACAACCTGATTTTGAACACAATAAAGGAGACTAAAAATATCCTTATTGCGTTTGAAAATACAATAAGGCTGTCAGCTGACATCCTTATTGCGTCAGCTGACACAATAAGGATATTTACGAGCCGCTCTGTATGTAGTTTTTCTTAGGAAAATTGGAAGAAAAAAGAGGTGGTTGGTAGATAAAAATTCAATAAAGGAGCGCAAAAGTTTTGCGGCTTTGCTTTCGCCCTTGTCAGCTCCTTTTTCGGCTTACAAAAAAGGGAGCGACAGTTTTGTTTGTCGCTCCCTTGAGGGATTATACTTGGAATGAATTTATTGCGGAAGCGTCACGCGGAAGAGTGGACTGTCGGTGTGATCTTGCTTAATAAAAGCTTTCATTTTCTTCACCACTTCGGGATGAGCAGCAGCCACGTCGTGATCTTCATGCAAATCGTTGGCAAGGTCATAGAGATGCACTTCGCCGCGATTGACAACCATCTTCCAGTTGCCCATGCGCACACCGAGCATATTGGTTTCGTGGAATTCCCAATAGAGATGGTCGTGTTCTTTCTGCGTTCCCTTGCCCGTCAGCGTGGGATAGATGGAAATACCATCAAACCAGTCGTTTTTCAGACGTGGGTTGCGATAGCGCTGCTCATAGTTTTCGATGCCTGCCAAGTCGCAGAATGTTGCCATCAAGTCGTAGAAGGCAAACTGATGGTCGTTGACGACACCTTCTCTCACTTGTCCCGGCCAGCTAACGATGAAGGGGATGCGGATACCGCCTTCGTAGGTGCTACGCTTCAAGCCGCGGAGTTTTGCATCACGATTGAAGAAAGTGGGGTCTGCCCCGCCCTCTTCGTGAGGACCATTGTCGGAGGTGAAGATCACAACGGTGTTTTCCGCCAGGCCTTTTTCTTCGAGTTTCTTCATGATTTCGCCCACCTGCATATCCAGACGACTGATCATGGCAGCAAACTGCGCGTGAGCAATGTTCGTCGGATTGTAGCGCGAACCTTTGTCGCCGCCGTACTGACGCTCTGCGCAGAAATGTCCCTTATAGGCTTCGAGGATGGAGTCCTCGGGCTGAATCAGCTCAGCGTGCGGAAGCGTGTAGGTAAAGATGCCCAAGAAGGGTTGGTCCTTGCTCTGCTTGTCGAGCCAGTTGAGGGCGTGCTGATGAATAAGGTCGGAAGAATACTGCTGGCGGTTGGCATAGTCGTCGCCAAACATGGCGTGCTGGATGTTCTGATCCAAAACAACGCGTTTCACGGCCTTGTCGCCCGCCGAACGGCTGTAGGAATTGAGGAAGTTGGGATAGTAGAGATGCGCTTGGAACTGGCAGATGTAGCCATAAAACTCATCGATGCCGCGCTTATCGGGCGTGGAAACAGAACCTTCATAGCCGCCAGCCCACTTTCCGAACATACCCGTGGTGTAGCCATTATCTTTGAAGATTTCGGGAATGATGACGTGGGCGGTGTCGTAAGGTTCTTGACCAACAAGGGCATAGTCGGTGTTGTTACCATACTTCATGGTGTTGTTGTTGGACCAATATTCCTTGTTGCCTCTCACGTGGGTGTGTCCCGTATGCTGACCCGTCATGAAACTGGCGCGGGAGGGAGCAGAAACGGGGCTACCAGCGTAGGCCTGCGTGAAGCGCATTCCTTGCTGGGCAAGGCGATCGATATTGGGAGTAGAAATGAGCTGCTGACCGTAGCAACTTAAGTCGCCATAACCCATGTCGTCGCACATGATATAAATGATGTTGGGGCGCTGCTGTGCTCCTGCGGCCAAAGCGGCCAATGTGGATGCGCCAAAGAGGAGATATCGTGGTTGCATTGTATGTTGGTTTTACGATTTATAGTATCAGAATTTATTTCACTACAATTTTAGAGGAAGCTTTGTCTTGTGTGGCATCAACAAGAACAATGTAGCTACCAGCGGGGAGGTGGCTGATATTCAGCGTGTGCCCCTTGCCTTGTGCGGCGAGTTGTCCCGTTGTGGAGTAGATGCTGATGGTCTTCACGCCTTGAGCAGGTTCTACGGTGACACATTGGTTTTGCGCCGTGATAGTGATGAGCGATTTCTGTGTCGTTGCGGTATTGATGCCTGTTGAGATGCTGGTGTTCGGTGAGAAGTAAGCCGTGAGCAAAACGTTGTGGTCGAGCGCGAACGTATATGTGGCGTCGAGCGAAACAACATTATTGTTCTCTTTCCAGCAAAGAAAGCGCGCGTTGCCCAGCGGAGTGGCTTTAGCGGTGAACCCATCAAGAGTGGCAGTGCCGCGCTGGCTGTCGTTGGTGGTCACGCTGGCTGTAAAGGTCTGTCCCTCTTCGGGCATCACCTCGAGGATAAAGTCGAGCGTTTGTCCCGTCACTTCCTCATCCGCTTCCGTCAGTCCGTTGCTGGTGAAACGTATGCGCATACGACTTTTGCCTGTAGCAGCATTGGCAGGAATAAGGATGTTTGCTTCCATCTCTTGAGCAGCGGTGAGTTTTTGTGCTATTTCAAAAACACCGTCGCGGTTCCAGTCGAAATAAACATAAACGGAGTCGCCAGCTTGCGGAGCATCTTTCAGCGCCAGTGCAAGAGTGGCAGTGCGCCCCTTTACGAGGGTTGCTTTAGAGGCGGTATAGATTGTGTACCAGGTATTGGGCTTCGTGTTGGGAGCAATAATTTGTCGGCCACTCGCTACTTGCGCCGGATAAGTGAGCGGGGTAAGCACGCCCGCACCTTTGAGAGAGGCAGAGAGGACATAGTTGGCCGTTAGCGTACCGCAGGGGAAATCATAAATCTGTTCTCTGCGAGCAAATTCACTGCGGGCTCCAACAAATGTGACAAGCGAGTCGCCATCGATAGTAAGCGTTGTTTGCGGCGTTGCAACGGAGGTGAAGTAGTAGCCAGCAGGCTTACCAGCACACACCTTATAATGGGCGTTTGCTCCCAACACTTTATCGGCAGCCACGTTCACAAGCTGATAGCCGCCCGTGCTGTTGCCCGTCCCAACAAAGTACCATTGTGCGGAATTCTCCATATTCTTACCCCAGCTCAGCGAACCGTCGGCAGCCATAGTAAGATAGAGTCCGTGAGTGTTTTTCAACAAATATTTTCGAGCTGGTTTCCCCACAACTGTAGAAGGCACAAAGGGGCGCAACTCATAGAGGTTCTCCGTTTCCGTAGTGCTCCACCAAGAATTACCATTGGAAGCTCCAGCTTTCCAAACGATGACGTTGGAACTTGCTCCGTCCTTATTCAGTCCGTTAGGCGAAGCACCCGTGTTGTCATAGTTGGTGCAGTCCGTACTGGTGAGGCGGCAGAAATTTCCGTTTGTACCGATGTAGTACTCCACAGGCGTACTGCTCGTTTTCATTATCGATGCTCTCGATTGCGCAATATTGCAACTGGCGATGTAGTTGCCCGAAGCCGAATTGCGAATGTAATAGCAGTTGGCCTTACTGGTTGGGATAAACTGCCAGAAGATGCGCTTCGTCACGTCGTAAGATGTCACAACGAGCGTACCGTCCGATTCTTCGCTGATATAGCTCGAACTATTGCTCTTCATAGCAATGGTGTAGAACTTGTCGGCACTATAACTGCCGGCGTTTGCTGAGGCGCATAATGTCAAAGGCAACCACAGCAAAAGAAGTAACAAAGAGGTATATTTTCTCATGATGGTGTGTTAAGTCGAAACTTGCTTCGCAAAACTACTACTTTTTTACATATTTTCTCACCATTTTTCCGTTTTTTCGATATATACCTTTTGAAAAGCACTTTCATGAGAATGCTCATTACCTTTGTTTTACACAAAAAAGAGTGGGAAAAACATAGGAAGAGGAAAAGAAAAGCCCCTCCCTCTTCTGCATGCAGAGAGGGAGGGGGATTGGATTGTGAAACCAAAGTAGTGGGCAATATGGAGTGCCGAACTAATTAGGTACTATCAGCATTACCGCTCTTGCCCAGTTTCGGGAGATATGCTCCTTTAGCTTAGGCGTTTGATTTGAGTTGCTTAAGCACTCGGCCGGCTGAGTCGGACAGCAGGGTGATGGCACCGGCAAGGATGACGGTATCTTTTATGACCAGTCGGCCAGCCCCCGACAACAGCGGGAAACCATGCTCGCCACTACCGAGGTCGGGCACCCAGCATTCAGGCGTAGTGATAAGGAACGACAGCGTGCCTATGGTCATGATGATGGCTAAGGTGTCGCCCACGATGCCGGCTTTGGAGGAGAAGATACCGAGGAATACCAGGATACCGATGCTCATGATGAGTACGCCCAGGCCGCGAGAGAATACGTAGGTGCGGTTGCTCTCGTGCCATTCACGGTTTTTCTGAACGAATTCGCCTTCCTTGTTCTTATACTCCTTGTATTCGGGAGCTTCCTTAGCATAGAAGAAGCTCATGAAGGGGCTGTTGGCTACGAACGGAACAATGCCGTCGGCTTCGTAGTGGGTGAACTTCAAAGCGCCAATCCATACGAACACGATGAGGATGGCCAGGCGGATGAGTTTTAAGCCTACATTCTTGAGATTGGCTGCAAAAGACAATAGGGTGATAAATGTTTCTTTCATAAAAAATAAAGTGCTTTGTTGTGATAAATATTTAGTTCACTCTGCGAACAGAGATTCGTAGTCAAAGATACGCACCTATCCTAGGTTTTAACAAATAAAAAAGCATAAAAAAAAGAAAAAACAGAAAAGTTTTTCTATAAAATAGCTCTTTTCTGTTTTTTCTTTATATTGAAATGATAAGACAAGTTTGCTTTTCTGCATAGAAAACATGCTGATTTCCCAATTTGCCATTTAGCGGATAAGTTCGGCCTCGGGACTTAATGTTTCTTAGGAGCTAAGAGGCGGTGGTAGCGCGCATCATCGCAGAGAACTTTGAGAGCAAGTTTGAAATCCTTGTCGTTGCGCAGATTGTATTCGGCCATACCTTTTTGATAGTAGTAGCGTGTCACGAGTTCGGATTCCACAAGCGACTTAATATCTTTGCGCCAATAGTCGAAATCGTACTCAAAATTATGGGAGAGCTTTTTCTCCAGCGCATTCAACTCATCTTTGGCCATTTGTTCGTAACCTTCTGCTGCTACAATGCTGCGCAGGATATTGAGTGCAGATTTCGATTGCGTATCATAAGTGAAATTCTCCTTTTTCAGGAATTGCAGAAAGTCGTTGTACTCCTGATCAGAAAGAGAAAAAGTACTGGGACGAGCAATGGTGCGATGATGATTCTGGTAGTCGGAGCAATAGTTGCGCAGGGCATCGCTCGCCGAAAGATAGGAGAAGAGCGAGGGCAAGGAGTCGGGCACGGTTACAATATCGGGCGTGATACCTCCCCCATCGCGAACAGGACGTCCGTTGGCAGTATGGAAAACTTTAGAAAGCGAATCGGGCAGGTGTTGCGGTTGTCCGTTTTTATAGCTATACGCCTGAATGCAACGCCCTGAAGGGATATAGTACTTACTTGTGGTGAGTTTGAGAATTGCCTTATAGGGCAGTTGTCGCGTCTGCTGCACCAGACCTTTACCATACGTGCGTTGACCGATGATGACGGCTCGATCGTAGTCCTGCAAAGCTCCGCTCGTGATTTCGGCCGAAGAAGCTGTACCGTTATCGGTCAGAACAACGATGGGCATTGTTAAATCGGCTGGTTCATTCTTTGTCTTGAAAGTGGAATTTACTTCTTTCAACTTCCCCTTCATACGCACCACTTCTTTTCCGCGAGGCACGAAGAGCCCCACCACATTGACGGCCTGATCCAACAGACCTCCGCCATTTCCGCGCAGGTCGAGGATGAAACGCCGCATACCTTTTTGCTTCAGCTCAGCAAAGGCCATCTGGAGTTCGTGGGTTGTTTGCTCTGTAAAGCCTGTGAGCAAGGCATACCCAACGGTGTCGTTCACCATTGTATAGAACTGAACGCTGGGCATCGTTACGGTGCGCCGCGTTAGTCGGAAAGTGAGCGGTTTTTCCACACCATAGCGTTTCACCTTTAGTTCAAAATGGGTACCAACATCGCCACGAAGCGATTCGCTAACACGGCTGGAGTATTCACTTTCTTTACCTTTTTCTGCTTCACCATAATCCTTTCCATCGATGGAAAGAAGGATGTCGCCAGCGCGAAGACCAGCCAGAGCAGCAGGCATTCCCTCATAGGGTTCTTCTATGATGCAGCGACGTGCTTTGTTGAGAAAAGAAATGACAGATCCAATACCGGCATACTTACCCGTGGTGAGTTGTTTGAGCTCTTGCGTCTTATTCTCAGCATAGTACTGCGTATAGGGATCAAGCTGATTGAGCATATAGAGCAGTGCGTTGTTGATATTTTTCTCCGCACTCAGTGTATCCACATAATAAGTGTCCAATTCCTTATAAAGAGAATTGAAAATATCGAGATTTTTAGAAATCTCAAAATTGTGGTCGGAATTGCTTTGCGCCACGCCTTCCATCGAGAAGACAAGGGCAAAAAGAAAAAGCAGCTTTTTCATGTTCAAAATGTTGATAAGAAGAAAGAGGCAGAAAAGAAAGAGGAGAAAAGGAAGAAAAGGGTGCAAAACGTTTCTTTCACAAGAGAGCAGAAAGCAATCATCGGAAAATCATTGCTTGCTTTGCACCTTTTTCTCGTTATCTCATTTCAGTTTCTCACAAATTTCGTCCCAAACTTCGTCGGGAAGGGTTGTGCCTACCACCTGGATGACTTTGCTCGCGAGGAGAGCACCTTTCTGAAGACAGATCTCCAAAGATTCGCCACGGCTCAAGCCATAGAGGAAACCAGCGGCGAAATAATCGCCAGCTCCCGTGGTATCTACCACTTTGTGGACTTTCTCTGCTGCCGCGCGAGCCACTTCCTCTCCACGTTTTACCAAAGATCCTTCAGCGCCTATCTTGACAATCGCGATTTCGCATTTTTCGGCCAACACGTTGAGAGCCTCAACGGGATCGGACTTACCGGTGAAGGATCTGGCCTCATCTTCGTTGGCAAAAATAATATCGACTTTCTGAAGAAGTTGTTCGAAGAAGGGGCGATCATCCTCCACAATATTATAGCTACCAAAGTCGAGACCTATCTTCAGCCCTTTCGATTTGGCAATATCTGCGGCGCGCATCACCATTTCGTGGTTCTGCACGAGATAACCTTCAATATAGAAAATATCGGCATTGTCGAACCATTCCGTTTGCAAGTCATCAGCCGTCAGTGTGGCCGCTGCGCCCAAATAGTCGTCGAAGGTGCGCTGTCCGTCGGGGGTAATAAAAGCCGAACAAACACCCGTGGGGAGATCACCAATCAAGAAATGAGGAATACCGCCATGCTGCAAAAAATTATCTTTATAGAACTCGCCATAGCGATCATCGCCCACTTTCCCGATAAATTCGGGCTTTGCGCCGAGATTGGCCAGTGCCAACATCGTATTTCCCACAGAACCGCCAGTGGCAAAGCTGGTTTGAAGTTTCTCCAGCTTCTCATTGAGCTTTTTATACCCCTCGAAGTCCACAAACTGCGTAGAACCTTTCGGAAGTCCCAATTCCTTGAGAACAGAGTCGTCAATCTGTGTCAAAACATCGCAAAGAGCGTTGCCAATGCCTAAAATCTTCTTCATTTCAACTTTTTTTTCAAAATTCTATGCAAAGGTATTGCTTATTTCGGAAATAGACATTACTTTTGCACCGCAATTCTGAGAGAAACCTCATTATCCTGCTTCAGTAGCTCAGTTGGTTAGAGCACCTGACTGTTAATCAGGGGGTCG